>DASSXK010000199.1:0-7528 GCA_035703945.1 Ktedonobacteraceae bacterium
CTTCGACTTCGCCAGGAAAGCGACCATACGTGGAGTCATACTTGAAAAGGTGCGCGTTTGTATGGGTGTCTGTGAGATCATTTACGGCGACAACTTCGATGTCATGTGGGTAGCGCTCAAGCATTGCCTTCAGCGACTGTCTGCCAATACGTCCGAAACCATTAATTCCTACGCGTGTAGCCATGTGAGATTCATTCTCCTTTTGTATGGTCAATTATCTTTCAAATGTTTGTGAGATCAGGTGCAAAATGAAATAGAGAGAGAAGGGTAGGGAAACATCTGTGTGACGTGAAATAATCACGCAACCCACTATAGTGGGATGTAGTTTCCCTACCTCAGCCTTCCTTTTACAATCAAAGAGTATCACCTAGCCGTGAGGTGGTCAAGGTAATTTGCGTAACACGGGTATCACACCGATCGAAAACCGGATGAACTGATCGGTATAACCAAAGCCTGAGCCGGGTACACCCGCGATTCCTGTTTTCTCAAACAAGGAAAAGGCATCTTCGCCCTCACGAAGTTTACTCCAGTTGTAAACAGTAGCATCATCGTCATTATATACTTGCTCGAAGAGGGGCTGTTCTTGATTGATCTGTTGAAGCTGAGCAATGAAACGCTCGCGGCGGAGACGATAGAAATCCCGCAACTTTTGATCCAGCTCTGGATGTTTTTGCAGAAACTGGTAGTATGACATATAGCGAAGTTGCCATTCTGAGGGTAGAGACGCCATACTATTGGTCCAGCCTGCCCCGATCCTCCCCGCAACTTCGGGATTGCCAACCGTGACCCAACCAAAGCGTTCACCGGTCAGTGTATGCGTTTTAGAAAAGCTACTGACAAAGATTGTTGAACGCAAGACATCGGGTGCGTTGAATGTCTCCATCCTGGCGCGATCTTCTGCTGGTTTGCCTGTGCCAATATAGGCAAGATCGGCCAAAACCAGGGTATCGCGGCCCTTTGCTCTCTGCTGACGTAGAACGTCATGGAGCGCATTCAACTCGTCCGGCGTATAGGCAAAGGCCGTTGGATTATTCGTGACGGTCAGATAGACAATACGAATATCGGGATTGGTTTCCAGGGCATCTGCAAGTTGAGGCGGGGTTAATTTGAAGTGAGCACGTTCGCTCGTAGGAACAGAATGGAGACGATAGCCACAGGATCGGGCCTGCCAATCAGGCACCGTAAAACCGGGGGCCGGAAAAAGGACCGCGACCTCATTGTCTCCCTGTTCACGGAACATATTGCGAAGGCCGCGAAATGTTTTGTCGATTCCATCCATCGCGCCCAGGCTCAGGTAGAGTTGCTCAGCCGGGACATCGATGGTCCATTTGCGGCGCATATCTTGCGCCAGCCAATCGCGTAGCACCAGGTTGCCAACACCAAGAATATCGTATATGCGGAGGTCGATCCCCTGTGAAAGCAGGAATCGCTCATTTTCTAGCATCTGCTCACGGAGCCAGAGATATGCTTCTCCGCTTGCCGTGTAGCCATTGATATTTTCCCCTGGAAGGGCAATGCCTAACTCATCTGCCAGCATACGATAGTCGCCGGGACCTCCCGGCTCGCCTTCACACTCGATCACCTTACGAAGGTCGATATCGCCAATCGTGCGGTTGATAATACCGTCGCGGATAACTTCCTGTGAGAGATTGAGTGCTCGGCACTGTTTTTCAAGGTCGCCAACCATGCGAGCCATAACGCGGATCGGTCCCGCTCCCTGTTGCAGGACTGGTCGATATTGAAGCAAGAGCTTTTGTCGAAGCTCTTTTAATATACGACGTTGCTCGGGAAGTGAGAGTGGGGCATGAGAAGAGTTGGGCGAGTCCACATTTGTATCGTGGCTAATCACCAAAGTTACTCCCTTCAAATGATGTCCAGAAGGACGTTACTTCATTCTACGAAGAGCATGATCATCATTGACCTGCTGTTAGTGGAAGTGTAGCATATCCTGGTGATAGAAGACAAGCACCACGAGCCGTCTGTGAGCCTGGAAATATACCCGGTTTTTCAATCAAGATTATAGTCACAAATTTTTAATATCTATCTATGGCTAAGGATGTACGTTTATCTGAAACGTTGTGGGAGAAATATATGTTGCACAATCAAACGGTCGTTGTCACAGGCGCGGGGCGCGGAATCGGACGAGCGCTGGCCCTGGGATTTGCTCAGTCTGGAGCGACAGTCTTGCTTCATTATGCCAACTCGCTGATCGAAACCCAGGCCACCGTCTCCGAGATCGAAGCGCTGGGTGGTCGAGCCTTTGCTGTTCAGGCCGATCTCCGAGCGCCAGCCGAAGTCATACACCTGGCGAACGAAGCGCAGCGTCTGCTTGGCAAAGTTGATGTCTGGATTAACAACGCTGGTGCCAGCGCCAACACCTCCGAAACCGAGCACCTCAGCGAAGATCAACGCTTCGAGCGCATGTTAGAGGTTGATGTGATGGGAACATGGCGCTGTTGCCGGGCCGCAATCCCTTTGATTCCAGCCGGCGGAAGCATTCTGACAATTGGCTGGGATCACGCACTCGATGGCGCACCCGGCTTTGTGAATCAACTGTATGCCGCCAGCAAAGGTGCGGTTATCTCCCTGACGCGCTGTTTTGCCCAGGAGCTTGCCCCCAATATCCGCGTAAACTGTATCGCCCCCGGCTGGGTAGAAAATGCCTGGTCTCTGGGACGACCCGAAAGTTTCCGCCAACGCATCGAAGGGCAAATTCCCCTCGGACGCTGGGGCAAAGCAGCGGATATTGTAGGTGCGGCACTCTTCCTGACCTCGCCAGCCGCCAGTTTTATCACCGGGCAGGTGCTGGTGGTCGATGGCGGAGAAGTCATGCGCTGAGGAGGATCTGAGAAGTCATGATGTGAGAGAAGAATGTTTCACGTGAAACGAAAATCGTTAAGTTTCACGTGAAACATCGAAAGTGTTACTCGATTGTTTCGAATTCGCCCCGTTTGATTGACTCGGTCAGGGCCACGATATCGGGTGAAAGGACGCGATCTTTCTCCAGTTTCTTGACGTGGGAGCGAACCACTTCAACCGCTTTTTGAGCACCTTTGCCCGGTCGCAGGGGCAGGCGGAACTCCAGCAGTTGGGCAGCGCAGAGGAACTCGATAGCGATGACCTGCTGGGCCTGCTCGATCACGCGCAGGAGTTTATGGGCGCTTGTCACACCCATGCTAACAAAATCCTCCATATTGGCCGAGGTGGGAATGGAATCGATGCTGGCCGGGTGAGCCAGGATTTTGATCTCATTGACCAGGGCTGCCGCCGCATACTGCGCAATCATCAGGCCCGAATTCAGACCAGGATTGGGGGTCAGGAAGAGTGGAGCACCACCCTCATCCCAATCGTGGGGACCCATCAAGCTGAACGTTCGACGTTCTGAGAAACTTGCGAGTTGAGCCAGGGCGATTGCCAGCATATCCAGGGCCAGGGCTAGAGGCTGACCGTGGAAATTGCCACCGCTCAAGACATCGCCATCCTCAGGGAAGACGAGCGGATTGTCCGTCACGGCATCCAGCTCGCGACCGAAGATCGTTTCGCAATATTCCAGAGCATCGCGGACCGCGCCGAACACCTGGGGAGCACAGCGCAGCGTGTAGGGATCTTGCACACGGGGACAATCCGCGTGGCTGACAACAATCTCGCTCTCCTTAACCAGCGAGCGCAGACGTTCCGCACTGATCTGCTGACCCTTCTGGCCGCGTCGGGCATGGATACGTGCATCTAGCGGCACATGGCTGCCCATCAACCCTTCAAGGCTGAGTGCGTAGGCAACTTCAGCAGCGCGTACCAGTGCCTGAGCATCATGCAAGGCCAGAATTGCCACCGCCTCCATCAGGTGCGTGCCATTAATCAGGGCCAGTCCCTCTTTAGCCTGAAGCGTCAGAGGCTGGATATTCGCCTGCTTCAAAGCGTCCCCACCGGTCAGTTTTTGGCCTTCGTAGAGCACCTCGCCCTCACCAATTAAAACCAGGGCCAGATGAGCTAAGGGCGCAAGATCTCCACTTGCTCCGACCGAACCACGGGATGGAATGATCGGCGTGATGCGTGCATTCAGCAGTGCGAGCAATGTTTCTACCACCTCGACTCGCACGCCGGAGTTTCCACGTGAGAGGCTGGCAGCAAGCAGAAGCATCATCGCACGTGTGACATCTTCGCTCAGAGGTTCGCCGACGCCAGCGGCATGGCTGCGAATCAGATTGTGCTGGAGATCGACCAGCTCATCCTGCTTGATGCGAACCCGACTGAGATGGCCAAAGCCAGTCGTGACACCATAGACTTTGCGACCCTCCGCCGCAATCGTGTCGATCAGACGACGAGCAGCCTGGATACGTTTCAGCGAAGCTTCGCCGAGGGTAACGGCTGTATAATCGCGGGCGACAACGATCACCTCGTTGCTTGTGAGCGCCTGCCCATTAAGTGTTATCATAATTTTTTGTTGATTTTCCTGTAAAGAGTGATCTAACATCTTCATCAGTGAAGTCCTTTCTGGCAACAGTGCCTGCTTAGATTGTATTGTAGCAGATCTCATAACCCCACGTAATAGCCAATCCAACTATCTCTTTCAAATCAAGCGAGGCGTTTATGCGCGAGTCGGTCGTAGATTGGCTATCAATTGCGCAAGCGGGGCAAGCAGCAAGCAAAGCACAGTGAGAATAAGCAGAGGAAGCTGAAGTGGTCGAAGCAAGGGCGCGAATTGCATAGGGGCCAAAATCAGCAGAAAATAGAGCGTCTGGAACAGTCCAGCAAGCTTGCCTGGGATAGTTGACCCAAACCGGATCGCACGGGTTAGCAGAAAATAACTTGCCAGCGCCGCTATAAGAGGCAGGATAAAGCGTGCCAGCATCAGCAGCCCCAGCCAGATTGGCAGAACCCCATTTTGAATCAAGATCAAGGTCAGCGCCAGGTAGAGGGAAAAATCGGTCTCGCCATCGCCGATCTGACCCAGGCGGCTGGTTGTGTGAGTGCGTCGAGCAAGCTGCCCATCCAGAATATCGGTGGCAACGCCAATCAGAAAGACCAGTAATGCCAGCGTTGAGGATGTAGGTAAACCTCCGATTAAACGAGCCAGCAAAAAAGAAGCAGCCAGGGCACGAAACCATGTCAGATAGATCGCGATGCCAAGGCGAGGATAAAGAGGGCTTTCAAGCTCCCGGCGATTCAGACCCAGGTGCCAGAAAAGATCGCTCTGCTGCCAAACAATGAAGAAAACCAGCCCGGAAAATAATCGCAGCGCAGCCGTTGATCCCTCAAGTGTCAGCGTGAGCAGCAGGATTGCCAGCGAGAGCAGAGAGATTGCGCTCGTCATTCGTTGCCAGGAGCGAAGCAGAGACGGATTCTCGCGTGCCGTCTGCGATGACATCTGCCAGGAGCATTTAAGAAATTCCCACCAGGCCATTGCACTGAAGCGATCCTTACGCAGGAGGGTGAGAAGCTCCATCACAAAGCGATTCTCAACGGGAGGTGATAGACGTTCCACGTGAAACATTCCTCTTCTCAATGAGCATCTGTCTGATCTATAAGCGATGTTTCACGTGGAACGTCGGATTTTGGACACTTTTTTTCGACGTTTCACGTGAAACGTAAGGTTTTGGAGGTTGTGCGATCGTTCCACGTGAAACATCGACCCTTTAACGGTACATAGAGTTCCACGTGAAACATAAACCTATCAAGCCTGCCAGGTTTTGCGCAGAATACGCACCCAGTTCTCATTGGCGAGCTTCGTCAATTCACCTTCATTATAGCCGCGAGCACGCAGACCATCCAGCAACTTTGGAAGGCCCGCCGCATCCCCAATCTCCTGAGGAATGAGCGTCCCATCAAAATCTGAGCCAAATCCCACTCGATCGATCCCCAACTGCTCAATCAAAGACTCGATCTGATTCAACATCAGCTCCAGGCTTGTATCGGGATCATTCAAACCGTCCGGTCGAATAACAGTCGTACCAAAATTCAGTCCGACCATGCCATCGGAATCGCGGATCGCCGCCAGTTGTTTATCCGTCAGGTTGCGTGTGGAAGGGGTGATGCCAAAGACATTTGAATGTGTCGCAACCAGGGGAGCGCTGGAGATGTCCGCCACATCCCAAAAGCCCTGTTCATTGAGATGCGAAAGGTCCAGCATGATCCCCATAAGATTGCAGGCTTTGACCAGGCGTTTGCCCGCCTCCGTTAATCCTGGTCCGGTATCGGGCGTGTGGGGGAAGCGAAAAGGCACGCCATAGGCAAAGGCATTCGGCCTGCTCCAGACAAGACCAAGCGAACGCAGACCTGCTCGATAGAAAACTTCCAGGGCATTCAGATCGGGATCAATCGCTTCGGCTCCCTCGAAATGCATAATCGCGGCCAGGATATTGTTTTGCAGACAGATCTCCAACTCCTGGATGTCGCGCACAATCTTCAGGTCGCCAGCCGAATTTTCTTCCAGCCGAAAGAGGCGAGCCATCAGCGCAATCGTAAAATCGCGGGCATAGCCAGGATCGATTGCGTTGGCATAAGGCACCTCGTAGCCATTTTCCGTGAACTCGACTTCGGGCTGTCCCGCTGGAATGCTTTCGGGAGGATTAGGCACAAACATTGCAAAGAAGCCACCGCCAAAACCACCTTCACGCGCCCGGGGAAGATCGAGGTGTCCATCTGAGCTGCGTTCAAAAAATGTGCGTCCCTTGCCGCGTTCCGGAAGATGAAGGCTAAGCAAGACATCGTTGTGCCCATCGAAAATGGGGGGATTCGTCGGCATGCAAAACTCCTTTTTTGCGTCGGTGGCTGGTCTGGATATTTCCAGAAAAGCCAGCCCAATAAACGAATGAGAGAAGATCAGGGACGAACAAGCACCGAGCGAACCTGGTTAATACCGAAATGATAGCCAATTTCGTGGTAATCCTGGATATTCCAGAATGCCAGTTCGCAGCGTTTTCCGACCTCGATACTGCCGATTTCATCCTGAAGGGCGAGTGCGCGGGCACCATTAATCGTCGTCGCGATCAATGCCTCTTCAAGCGTCATCTGCATATTGGACATCGCCAGATCAATAATCATCTGCATATTCTCACAATAAGAGGTGCCGGGATTAAAATCGGTTGCCAGCGCCACCTGCATTCCACGATCCAGCAGACGACGGGCCGAAGGGTAGGGCGTACGCAAGGTAAAGGAACAACCCGGCAGCAGGGTAGCGACCACCCCGGCTTCGCGCATCGCATCCAATTCTTCATCCGAGGCAAAATCCAGGTGGTCGGCGGACGTTGCGCCAAGCTCGGCCGCCAGGCCGGCACCGCCATTGGCACTCAGTTGATCGGCATGAACTTTGAGCGCGTAGCCAAGCTCTTTGGCGCGAGTTAGAATATGGCGACTTTCCTCAAGCGTAAAGGCCTCGCGCTCGCAAAAGACATCGCAGAAACGTGCCAGTCCTGCAAAGGAAGGCAGCATTTCCTCAACCACCAGATCGACATAGGCCTCGCGCCGATCGCGAAATTCAGGTGGTATGCTGTGGGCACCGAGGAAGGTTGGCACGACTCGAATCCGTTCT
>DASSXK010000520.1:0-7780 GCA_035703945.1 Ktedonobacteraceae bacterium
CGCCTCACCGTGACTCTTGACATATCCATTGATCGCCGGATTGGGACCAACATAGCCGATGTCAACTTCATTTGCGAACAGGGCCTCAATCAAAGCTGGCCCGGCATTAAACGTCTGCGTTTGCAGCGAAACTCCACTACCCAGATCCTGGGCAAAGGTGCCACGGGCCACACCAACCAGCGCAATTGCATGTGTGAGATTAGGAAAATATGCCAGCCGGACAATCTGCTGACCACTACTGGTCGTACTGGCCACCTGTGAAGCGCAGGCAGCCAGTAAACTGCTGACAAGCAGAGCTAACAGGAGAAACGAGTACCAGTGTCGTATGAATTGCTTCATCTGTTTCCGCGTCTTTCAGATAGTAATATGTATTACATGCATTACAGAATGATAACATGTCAAGACCAAACGCCTGAAAGCACGTTGCTAGCTTTAGCGCATTGCCTCGATCAGGATGCGGGCAACCTCTGGCCGCGAAAACTCGGGCGGTGGAAGCTGGCCATCGCGAAGCAACTGGCGCACTTTGGTCCCGCTCAAGGTCACATGTTGATCACTGCTGTGTGGACATGTTTTGGCCGATGCCATAGCGTCGCAGATACGGCAGAAGAAGGTATGATCAAAGAAAAGAGGATTGATACCCAGGCTGGCGGGATCAAACTCGGAGAAGATATACTGGGCATCGTAGGTGCCGTAATAGCTGCCAACACCGGCATGATCTCGTCCGACGATAAAATGCGTGCAGCCATAATTCTTGCGAATCAGGGCGTGGAAAATTGCCTCGCGTGGACCCGCATAACGCATCGCCGCAGGCAACACGCCCAGTTGCGCCCTCTCCGCTGGATAGTACTTATCTAAAAGCACCTCGTAACAGCGCATCCGGACCTCAGCTGGAATATCATCTCCCTTGGTCGCCCCAACCAGGGGATGCAGGAAAAGACCATCAACGATCTCCAGCGCACATTTTTGAATATATTCGTGCGCCCGATGGACAGGATTGCGCGTCTGAAATCCAACGACGCTCTTCCAGCCACGTTCCGCGAACAACTGGCGAGATTGGCTCGGCGTCAAACGATACTGCGCGAAAAGTTGCTCCTGAAGATTGACGACCTTGACCGGCCCGCCCAGCAAGATCTCGCCCTGCTGATACAGCGCCTGAACACCTGGATGAGCCTCATCCTCAGTCCGGTAGACCTGCCGGGCCTCCAGGTGTTTATTGTACGAAAATTTCTCTTCGACCGTCATCACGGCCTGAAGGATTCCACCCTCATCAACCAGTGCGATCTGTGAGCCTTCGTTAAGCGAGGCTGCTTGTTCTTCCGTTACGGCCAGCGTCACCGGAATTGACCAGGGCAGGCCGTTGCTCAGGTGCATGTTTTGCACGACTTCCTGGTAATCAAGGCGCGTCATAAAACCCGTCAGGGGACTATATGCGCCGACCGCCAGCATCTCCAGGTCGGCCAACTGCCGCGACTGAACCACTATCTGAGGCAGGCTCTGCGCCAGTTCATAGTAATGCGCCTGCTCCTCCTGGCTTACCTGGTTTATAATCAGTTCTCCACCGTGGGGAGCAATTGGAAAAGTTGCCATTCCGCTCTAATTCCTCTCTATCTACCCGCTCGCGCAGACAGCTCAGGCCCTGACCGGCTCTTCAATTGGATCAACGTAGCCAAGTTCAACAAGTTTGGCGAAAATGTTATTCAGGCTTTCCTCAAAGGTCTCGTGTGCCGTATCGAGCACCAGTTCGGGCTGCTCTGGCTCCTCATAAGGATCATCGACGCCGGTAAAATTCTTGAGCTTGCCTTCATCCACCAGCTTATAGAGTCCCTTGACATCGCGCTCGCGGCAGACCTCGATCGGGCATTTCACATAAACCTCGATGAAGTTGCCGATCTCCTGGCGGGCCCAGGCGCGTGTCGCACGATATGGCGAGATCGCCGCCGAAATTGTCGCCACATTGTTGCGTGTCAGCAGACCACAAACAAACGCGATACGTTTGATATTCGTATCGCGGTCCTCCTGGCTAAATCCCAGCCCTTTGCTCAGATGTGTCCGAACGGTATCACCATCCAGGATTTCGACATTGCGTCCATAGTCCTGCTTCAAGCGTTCCGCCACCCCTTCCGCCAGCGTGCTCTTGCCTGCGCCCGACAGGCCGGTAAACCAGATTGTAAAACCCTGATTTCGATGGTTTGACATACAGATCTACTCCTTCAATCTATGCTTGAAAAAAAAGGGAATCATTGTAACAGCAAATTGCGGAACCTATCCCAGCAACAGCGCCTCGTACAGTCGCCATTCCGCTTCAAAATCGTATGAGGCGATCTGGCGCTGTCCCTCGCGCCCCTGGCGCAGGCTCACACGTGAATGTTGCCCATCTACCAGCACCCAGGTATCGAGCTCTGGATTGTAGCTGCTATCCTGCAACCAATCACAATGGGCATCGACACTGGTCTCAATCTTTCCCAAACCATCCTGCTGATCCAACCGCACCAGCAGCGCCCGCCCATGAACGGTATCCGCAATTGTGAAGTGCTCTTGATCCAGAATTCGGACGGCGTGGGGATGGTCTAAGCCGTCGAGAACCGTGCGCCAGTGGCCGGTTTCGCGATCAATCGCAATCACAGTTCCCTGGTGAAAAAGGGTCGCAAGAATTGTGTTCTCAGATAGCTCCGCGACGGAATTGACATGCGTTGTCTGGCCCAACGTGCCGAACTTCTTTGTTCGATAGTCCAGCGTCTTATCCAACTCACGTTTACTGCCTGTCGGAGTCAAATCAAAACCGTGTTCGGTCGCCCACCAGGTCCAGAGGATATTCCCGGCAAGGTCAAACTCTATCAGCAGATCCAGGCCCGTGCTGGCCACGATATAGCCACGCTGCGTTCGTGAAAGCGAGTGCAGGGCATTGAAGTAAGGCAGCGAGATCTTGTCTTGCCTGAGATGTTCGAGACTGGCATCGATCTCGTGGACGCTGCTGGAGGTGGTTATCAGAAGCCCTTGATCGGTTAGCACCATCCCTGCCGCCGCTGGCAGGTCGAACGTTTTCAGAATCCCGCCTGGAATCTCAAGCAGGCAGACCAGTCCCCCCAGATCCACATTCGGCTTTTCAAGGCTTCCTCGTACAGTGACCGGACATTCTGTCTTCTCGCTTGATTGCGTCCAGTGATCTTTGAGAACCGAATGTCGCGTAGAAATACAACTGACCACTAATTTCATTCGCCGAATTCATCCTTCCAGCGTTATTGTTAGCAGAGTAAGCTCGAACCACATCGCAGCCCTGAGCATTTCAAAAGTTGACCCCTCATGTAATTGAGTAAGTTGATCAACTTTATCATTTACTTGTTTTTATACTTGGAGATGGGGGTATTTGTCAACCCCCTGGCATCTGATGTTGGTAAACTTACAAAATGCCTTTCAGGGGCTATTTGTGGATATAGCAAGAGGAGTAAATGCGCCATTCAAGCATGATGGGGGGAATTGTAAGAGGCTAGATGTGTCAGAAAGCATCGGCTACTGAAGAGATAAGTCAATCATACATTATTAGTCGTAAGCCAATGCGAAAATCTAAAAAAACAGGGATGTTGGGGGGACGGCTCGGGGAGCTGCCCCGAACCCCGGCAGGAGACCAGTCTCCTGCACCTCTATTAATTTAAAGTGGGTCCAGGGAGGCGAAGCTTCCCTGGTAGGGTTCGGGACAACGTCCCGAGTTGTACCCTCATCTTAAGATTCCTGGACGGATTTAGCCCTTAAGCTTCTGAACATAGTCAACAAAGCGATCGCCGCGATCGAACTCGTTCAGGAACATCCCAAAGCTCGTGTAGCCGGGCGAGAAAAGCAAGACATCGCCTGGTCGCGTCAACTTTACAGCCTCATCCATCGCCTTCTGGAAATTGTTATAGGTTCCACGAATAGGATTCGGCTTCTGCTGCCTTTCAGCTTCGACACGGATCGCCTCGGTCAGTTCGGCCGTTCCGGTACCTTCAAGCAGCACCACATCGCGGCAGTGGTTGATAATCGCCTCCGGCCAGCGCTCAAGTGGAAGTTGCTTGGTATTACCACCGGCCACAAGCACCACAGGAGCCTCAAAGGCCTCAACACCGACACACCCAGCAATCGGCGTCGTACTGGAACTATCGTTGATGTAGCGAACCCCACTAATCTCCTTGACCTCTTCCAGGCGATGCGCGACCCCACGAAAACGCTTGACCGTCGCGGCAATCACAGCGTCCGGAATTCCCAGCAAGCGGGCCGTTGTGGTAGCCAGCAGAATATTTTCCAGGTTATGTTTGCCAGTCATTGGCGTATCTTTAAACGTGAAGGGTGTCACCCTCGTGGCGCTACGCTCAAAGCTACCAGCACGTGTCAGACTGGTATACCAGGTTTTGGCCTTCGACTCCTCACCAAAGCGCCGCGTCCAGATATTGTCATAATTAAAAATAGCCAGGTCGCTCGCCTTTTGGAAACGGAAAATATTAGCTTTGGCGGCGGCATATTCTTCCATATCGTCGTAGGTATCCAGGTGGTCCGGATAAATGTTGGTCATGACGGCAACCTGCGGGCTGATTCGATGGGTCGCCAGACCCTCCAGTTGCCAGCTTGAAAGCTCAAGAACCACCAGCGTCTTCGGCGTAATTTGGGGCAGCAGCGAGATCGTTTCCACACCCGCGACATTCCCCCCCAACACCGTCGAAGCGCCGCTAGCACGCAGAATTTCATAAATCAGCGTCGTTGTTGTTGTTTTTCCGCGTGTTCCTGTAACCGCAATCACCTTGCCGGGACATTCCAACAGGAACAGAGCGCTCTCCATTTCGATACGCGCTCCATGTTCACGTGCAAGCTGCAAATACGGCGATTGACGCGGCACACCCGGATTACGAATCACGATCTCGGCCCACTTAAAATCCTCATCCCGATGTTCGCCCAGGATGAATTCTATCGGTAGACCAGCCAGAGCCTGCACACTGGGAGCCAATACCTCTGGCGATTTCTTATCCGTTACACGTACCTTTGCCCCTTGCTGAGCTGCATAACGAGCCACCCCCATTCCCGACCCCTGCAAGCCCAGGCCCATCACCAGGACGCGCTTGCCACGCATATCCATAGGAATTTATCCTCTCTCTCAAAAAAACTAGCTGCTTCTCTACTGCATCATAGCAGAATCTCAACTACGATACAAATTATCGCCCGCTTAAAAAGCGTCTCAAACAGCGCGACAGGCCCTGAATAAAGCTCGCTTTTTTTACGTAAATTTGTAACAGGCAGATTCATGCTGTCGTTCGAGTAAAAAAAAGCTATAATAGTATTGACGCTACTTGTAGCATAGACATAGTAAAGACAAAAATCTGAAAATCTCAGGCAGTCTGCTTCCTGGCTTTTCGCACGGCAACTATCCCGCCTGATAGTCTGTTCTTGAAAGACAATTCGCAACGGCGCTCATCGTTAGCCTGAGAAGCCATTTGCCAGGCAAGAGCAACTGCTCACCTGGTAGCAGCAGAAATTGTCGGGGGCGCGTGTATCAACCAGATACTCATCCGCCGAGTCCAAAAACCTGTCTGGTAGCTTTTGTTGTAACCAGATCCGGGTTCCAGCAGCACAATAGAAATGAACCGGCTTATGAAATCAGAGGAATCAGCGCGACTCGCATACACGCTCGATCACCTAACGGTAGGGGCCGCAATTCTTGATGGTACCTCCCTCCGTATTCTTTATGCCAATGCTTCTATTTTATCTTTTCTGAGCGAACCCTGGCTATCAGAGGGCATCATTGGCCATACGCTGGCCGAGGTCGCTTCTCCGGAGCTTCTGCCAACCCTCCAATTCCAGCTAGGAAAAGCCTATCTGTCTGGCGAACGTCAGACATTTAGCGATGTTCCTTACGAGGGATTTCTGGGTACGCGAGGCCGCACCTACTGGCATATCACGATTGAGCCGCTACCAAAATTTCAGATGCCTCAAACACCTCAGACAACAAGCAAACGCGGTAAGCCTAAAATGGCACTGCTTGTGACAGTTGAAGATGTGACGGCCCAGGTCCGTTCGCGCCTGCAACTGAAGGCAATTCACTATATCACTTCGGTCATCACCGATCCATATGCCCTTCCACAGGTGCTGGACCGTATCCTACAAACCGTCCAAGAGATGATCGGTTCAACACGCTGTGCGATTCTCCTCCAGGATCGCACATCTGCCTCTCGAACTGGCGAGCAACTAGCCAATGCTCGCGTGAACTCTATTCAGGTGGCCGCGCACAAGGGCCTGCACGCCAGCGCCCGCACCTGGCGTCCTCTCATCAGTTCAAACGTCCTCTATAAGCGCGTCAGCCAGATGAATCAAACCTTGATCATCTCTGATACCAGCCAGGAGCCCGATCTCCAGTTACCGATGGTCAATGACGATGGAGAGCCAGCGCGCCCGCTTTCCGTCCTCTCGGTCCCAATCTTTGAACCAACCTCTCAATATGAGATGGAAGAAGATTTCTATCTAACACCCGATACCCATCTGCACACCAGAGAGGTTGTTGGCACAATTGAGGTCTATCATCGCAAGGTCCGTAGCTTCGCCGCCGAAGAAGTTGAGCTGCTAGAACAATTTTCACTCCAGGCCGGCATCGCCATCCGCAATACCCGCATTTTCCGCAGCATTGACCAGTTGGCCGCCCGCGCCAGCCGCAATGCCCGCCAGCGCGAAAAAGTTCTGCAAGCAATCCCCGATGGGGTAATTATTTACGACGCTCGCTGGCGTATCATCGACGTTAACGACGCTATCCGCAAAGTGATGGGCTGGACCAACGATGTGATTGGAAAACATGTCAGCACGGCCTTTAAGCAGAGTAAAGCCATCATGCCAGCCCTCGCCTCCATCTCTTCGGAAGATCTGGCCAGGGAATACGAGCAGCGAGCACTTGAACAACAGATTAATGAAATAAAATTAATTGGCGCAGATGGTCAACCCTACACGATGCGTCGTTCTCAGGCGGCCATTCGCGATGAGCTGGGTGATGTCTTTGCCTTCGTTGCCGTCTATCACGATGTCACCGAACAGGCCAAAGCCCGTGAGCGTATCGAAGAAGAAGTTACCAACCGCACCGCTGAGCTGGCACAGCGCAATAAAGCCCTGCAACGCGCCAAACGGGACCTTGAACTTGAGTCCGCGCGGATGCAGTTGCTGCTGGAAAGGCTCCCCTCAGGCGTGATGTTGATCTCCAGCTACGATAGCCGTATCAGCATGATTAACCACCAGGCGGTGCAACTCCTTCAGGATATGGGTATCCTGCTGGAACCTCAACATGATCTGGCAGAGGCTACCCGCAATGCCCATGGGAAAAATATCGAAAGCTTGCTGCGTTCGATTACAATGTATCGCTCTTCCGCTTCGCCCTTCCCATACGAAGAGCAACCTCTTTATCAGGCCTTAACGGAAGGCAAAGCCGGGGAAGCTGAGTTCTTTGTGATCGGCCCCTTCCAACAACCTCTCTTTGTCCTGGCGAACGCGGCCCCTTTGCGGGCCAGCGATGGCACAATTACGAATGTTGTTCTGCTCTGCCACAATATTACCCGAATGAAACTACTTGAACAGACACGTGAAGATTTCTTCACTGCGATGGCCCACGAACTAAAAACGCCCCTTGCCAATATCCGCGCCCATCTGAGCGCCCTTCAGATTCGAGACATCCAGCCCTCACCTGAGGAGCAAACGCTGTTCATCAACACTGCCGATGAGCAGGCTGAACGCCTGGTGCGGATGATTAATCAATTCCTGGATGCCTCACGTGTCGAAGCTGGTG
>DASSXK010000565.1:0-8548 GCA_035703945.1 Ktedonobacteraceae bacterium
TAGCTATAACCATTATGGGTATAATAGCAGGCAAAAATAGCACTGTCAACCAGTTTTATTGGTAAAATGGCTCTTGACGATTCGTAGAAAAGGAGGTAAACTTACGCAAAGCGGCTATAGCTGAACTGGGTATAGCATCGAGAGGAACCTGGAAAAGAGATAAGGGATATGAAACCAACAGACAAACCAGAAGGGATGCTGCCACTTTCGCCAGCGGTTTTCCATATCTTGCTGGCTCTGGCAGATGGCGAACGGCATGGCTATAGCATTATGCAGGAGATTGCAGAACAGACCGGCGGTACTCTGCGTATTGGGCCGACGACGCTCTATCGCTCGATCAAAAACATGCTCGAAAGCAACCTGATAGCTGAGGTTGATGAGCGCCCAGACCCGGCGCTGGATGATGAGCGACGGCGCTATTATCGGATCACGCTTTTTGGGAAACTTGTAGCGAGCGCGGAAGCACGTCGTCTGGAACAGGCTCTGGGCATCGCGCGCAACAAAGCGTTACTCAGTGGGCTGCTGACTCCGAATGCTGATGGAGGGATACATTGATGCGCAATCGGGTGCCGTGGATTATCGCTTGCTCGCTACTACTCTATCGCTGGTTGCTAACCCTGGCACCAGACGAGTTTTCTTATGAGTACGCCGATCCGGCCCTGCAAGTCTTCCGTCAATGTTGCTGGGAAGCCTACCACAAACAGGGGATATGTGGTGTGTTGCGCCTGTGGCTTCCAACATTCGCCGACGCGCTCTACGGCATTCTGGCTGAACAGGTCACCATGCTCAAGCAGGTGCTCTGCCCGCGCCTGGCGTGGCCGGTCTTGTTGGCCCTGAGTTGCGTCCTCTTTCCTTTCTACTGGCTGAGCAGCGCCTGGGTACCTTTTGGATATCTCTTTCATTTCATCTTTGCTATGCCACAGGCTTATATCGCCGGGCATATCGTTCTTTTCTGCGTGACTGGTCTGATTATGCTCTTCTCTATGCCCGCTCTACGGAAGCACTCGCAATTCTATATCCTTTGCCTCATGCTCGGTGCATTTGCCGAAGAAATGATTCAGATACTCTTTAACGCCCATCCTGGTTTGCACAAAGATGCACGTAATCTGCTCCTGGATCTGTGTGGCATCTTGCTGGCTTCTCTGTTGTTGCGTGTATGGCAGGGGTGGGGCCAGCGTTTTTTCGACAAGAATATGAGTGGCACTTCCTTGTAAAAGGCCCTCTAACAAACGACGCAAGCAATGTCCACATCAACATTCGCTCCCATATTCTTTCCAGTTTTCTTTCAGCATCGGTCGATTAGAACGGACCATCTAGCCGGATAGAGACTGCCGTGCTATAATGAAAAAAGCAAGAAGATATCAAAGCAGTAGATCAAGTCAAGGAGCGACCGATGCAGGAGGAACAGCAAACATCTACATCGCCGGAACCAGCTTCGCCGAAATCACTTTTGTCGGAATCAGCTCAATCAGTAGCAGTTTCATCTGAATCAGATGTGGCTGAGTCTACTCGATCAGTAGCGGTTTCACCTGAATCAGATGTATCTGAGCCAGAGCAATCAGAAGCGACTTCTTCTAAATTAGAGATACCTGAAGCGGATTCTATTGTCTCAACGAAGCCTGAGGAGAAAGAGTCAGCTTCGAGCTCGCCTGAGCCAGTGCTTACTGATGAGAGCACAATATTACAACCCGGCCTCTTTCATGGAGCGGCGACCGTGATTGCGGAACCACCTGATCCTACTCAGGTGCCCTATCCTCCGCTGGTACGGACGCATCCTTTGACCGATCAATCGAGTCTGGCAGCCTGTGCCCTTCCTTATCAGCAGGAGTTGAAGTTGCGTGGTAAGTCGACCTATACGATTACCTGCTTCCTGTCCGATCTTAAAATGCTCATGGACTTTTTAGGACGCGATATCCCCGTTGGAAGGATCACGAAAGAGCAGTTGACAGACTGGCTGATGAAACTGAAATTTGGTGCGAAAGGACGTATGCCTGCGCCAAAGACGATGGCTCGGCGCGTCACGTTCCTGAAGAATTTCTTTTCCTGGCTGGCTACCGAAAATATTATACGCGAAGATCCTTCTTTGAGCCTGGTGCTTGAACGTCCTTTGCCTCCGTTACCCCAATTACTATTTGCCGATGAGGTTGAGCGTTTGCTGGAACGGGCGGCGGATGATCCGCGCTGTCTATGCCTGGTTTTCCTGGTGCTTTATTCTGGACTGAAAAAAGAAGAGGTCATGGGTCTCAAGCTGGAGCATATCGACCTGAACGACCCCCAGAGTCCAATGATTACGATTCATTTCGCCGCCTCGACAGGCAAGCAGCATCGCGAACGGCGGCTGGCGCTGCCGGCTGAATTTACGCGCATCTTGAATCAATACCGGGACAAATATCATCCCAACAACGAGCTATTTGTCTGCACTGACCGCAATCTTAACTATATCCTGGCGCGGGCCGTAAAAGCCGCGAATATTGAAAAACGCGTGACCCTGCAACTGTTGCGCGATACATTTGCGGTTCAACAGCTTCAGGCCGGGGTCACAATGGAGACGCTCCGCGAGCGGCTCGGACTCTCCGATGAAGCGTGGCTGGAGGCCAGAGAAAAGTATCGTCGCCTGGCTTTCGCCAAGTAAATACCAGGGAGACATCCTGAATTTCCTAAAGCTAACAAGAAGAGTGGCAGATAACCATTGTCGCTCTTCTTGTTTTTTCTTTTTGGCTAGAAGCGTGGTGGAGCTGAAGTAAAGGGAGGTGGCATATAGCCTTGTGCCTTGCGCTTGAGGACATTATGAAATAAAAGCGCATTAATGATGATAGCGGCGATCGATATGGGCAAGACGCAGAAAATCCCCAACCCCCAGGTGTGTACGACAAAGGCAATTGATATTGGCCAGTAGAAGAAGATGCTGCCAAGAAGCAGAAGAATCCCTCTGAACTTTTTACCCGCTACCAGCCACCCTGCACCGTAGATGCCAATCAGGGAGAGTAATATCTCTATAATCAAGGCTCCCACATTATATTGTGTTTGTGAATAATGATTATTGATAAGATAAACATTGAATTGAGGTGGGGCATAGGGTCCGGGCGCAGGTTGATACCCGACCTGTTGTTGGAACCCTGGCTGCTGATAGGTCTGGTTAGGAGGAATATATTGTGATGGTATTTGCTGTTTTTGCTGTGGTTGGGCTTTGTATTGTCCATATACAGTGTGATGGGGCTCGTTTGAGATTGTCTCTTCGTAGGTGATTTTATCCGCTTTTTGGGCATTCTCGCTATCGTATGAAACGGTCCCGCAGGAGGGGCAAACACTCATGCGGTCGGGTATTTGTTTTCCACAGCGTTCACATGTTTGCATTTCTTGGCCTTTTCTGACGCTTTGGGCGTGGGTTATGTTTGTTCGTATGATAACATTACGAATTGGCGGTAGGAAATGTTGCGTAGGCCGTGTCAGGAAGCATTTAAATCCTCTACATAAGGCTTTTAGAAACAGCCAAAAAGGCCATAGTGGGAGCGTCATTTCACATGTAAATGACAATCCTTTATGGCTTTTTGTATTTGATGATTGTGAAATCGGATTAATAATGAGGTCCTATTGGTGGCATCTGGGCTGCTGCTACTGCGATCATTGCAGCCTTCTGCTTCATTTTATTATTGAGCAGAACCGCATTGATAATAATTGCGGCAATTCCAAGTGGAATCACACAAACACTACCAATGAAAAATGTGATAGCCAGGGTAAATATTATGGCTGGCCAGTAAATAATGAAGCTGCCAATGAGTAAAAGGATTCCCGTAGTTGTTTCTCCTGCCATGAGCCAACCCACACCATAGATCCCGAAAATCGAAAGAAGGACTTCTACAACCACAGGTGCTGAATCTGTTTGTACACCAGGGTTGTTGACAACGGTCACATTTATACCTTGATAGATAGGTTGCTGATATGGGGATTGCTGTTGATAGTTGGGTTGTTGTGGGTAAGCAGCTTGCTGTTGATAGTTGGGTTGTTGTGGGTAAGCAGCCTGTTGTTGATAGTTGGGTTGTTGATAATTGCCAGACTGATAATTCGAGGGTTGTTGGCTCTGGTAATCATATTGTGTCGTGGGGTAGCTGCTGCGTGGGGTTAAACTGGTTCCACAGAACGGACATTGAGTTGTATTATCGGAGACCTGGTTGTGGCATCGTTCACAAATCATTGGAAGTACAATCCTTTCTTTAGAATTAATTCCAATAAGTGCAAATATTTCTCGTTTATATTACCAAATTTACATATTCATTATAACTGAACAAAGGCATAATTGAGCGTCTTTTTGTCGGTAATTTTTCACTGATATTAATTTGAGCTGCCTGAAATCCCCCAATCATGAGTACTGGCCTGGATTTCGAGTGTTCCCAGTTCGGCGCTCTGGAAGATTTGTGCTGCCTCGTTTTTAATTGGCTTGAGCAGGGTGGGTGAAAGCTGCGTACTGGTATTATTCTTGCGTTGAGTCCCGCTAAGCGCACCTGGGGTAATCACAATTGTATCCGGGTGAAGCGTTGCTAACAAGTTTGTCAATTCAGGCGGAAATGCTTTGGCAGGGATTGTGGCGAGTTGGATAATATCGGCCTGTAATGTGTTGGGAGGAAGAGCCATCAATTGATCCAGAGCATAGGTACTTGTGGCGATAGTTCCTAAGAGTAAAAGCTTAAATGTTGGGGTGGTAAGTCGCAGTGCCAGCGAGTTATCAAAGAGCTCATGTTGTCCTTTATGGAGAATTAACTGAGGCCAGTAAATCTGAAAAAGGGCATCGATACCAAGCGAGAAATGTTCCCCTTGTGAGAGCCGGATATATGGAATGTGCCTGGATGCGATAAGTTTTCGCCAGACTGCATATGTGCGACTGGGGTGGAGCATACCCATATCCCCAATCCAACCAACTTTGTAGCGGCCGATCGTATCCAGTAGACCTGTGAGATGTTCCGCTCGGGGGTTGGTCAGAATGATCATATCGAGCGAATGTTGCCAGACTGGAAGCCTGTCATTTAGGGCCAGGGTAAGCGATGGCGCGTCCAATCCACCGTCGATAAGGGCTGTTCGATGGTCAGGAGTTTGCACCAGGATCGCCTCACCCTGAGGTGCCTGGTGTGGGGGGGCGACATCAAAAAAACTGATGGTCAAAGCAGGATTGGGATTGGCGAGGACCGTTGTGAGGCCTGTCGCACCAATTATCAGGATGGCTGCCAGCGCCTGGATTATTTTCCAGTTCTGGAAGGCTGGTTTCGGTGCAGGAGACACCTGGACAGAGGGTTGAGATGTGGCTGATTGACGTTGTAAGACAAACCAGATGCCAGGACCTAACAGGATGTAATAGCCCCAGGCCAGCGCGGGAGAGATCGTGCCGACCTTAAGTCCTGCTCCGGGCAGCGAGGCGCACCAACTGACAATCGCTTGCAAATACCAGAGCACAGGCCACGCTACCCAACCACAGAGGATTCCCAGCGAGAGATTTAGCAGACCCGTTATACACAAACAAAGCCCAAGTATGAGCGTGGTTGCCAGCAAGGGAACGGTCAGAGTGTTCGCGATAGGTGCAATGAGCGAAATCTCGTGAAAAGTGATTGCAAAAATCGGCAAGGTACCGATCTGCGCGGCGAATGTGACCGCTGTAATCTCTGCAAGCGTATGCCCGAAAGGGAGATGCGTCAAGAAATGCATGCGCCGCAGGATTGTTGGGGTAAGTAAAACGATCCCCAGCGTTCCCAAAAGCGAGAGTTGGAAGCCAGCGTCCCAGAGCACATACGGATCGGCCAGACTCATTAAAAGAGCTGCCATCGCCATCGCCGTGTACACATTATAGGTTCGACCGAAGCGGGGAGCCAGGATCAGGAGTGTACCCATGATCCCGGCTCGCAGGGCTGCGGCCCCACCTCCACTTAGCAGCGTATAGGCCGCGATTATACTCGTCGTCAGCAGCAGATTAAGCCATTGCCAACGAGCGAGGCGTTTTTTCTGTGCAGGAAGTAAATTACGTGTTTGCTCTTTAGATCCAGGCAGGAAACGCCTCATGCTGGCCGCAACCAGACCGGCAAGGATTGTCACCTTAAAGCCTGAAGGGGCGATCAGGTGAGCCGTTCCTGTAAGGTTGAACAAGGGAATAAGCGTTCCCAGGGCTGGTGTACGTAAACTTAGAAAAAGCGCAATCATAAGTGCCGCTTCGGGTTGAGGAAGTAGCTGTGTTAACAGGGTCGCTAGCTGAACACGCAGATGGTACAGGAGCGCAACAGGCGTATTCCCGCCCTGCGTGACAACTGAAATGCGAGGGAAAGCCATCCCGGCCGTTACTTCTGGGGACCCGCCTGCCGCCGGTGGCTGAAGCTTACCTGTGACCTGAACACTATCGCCATAATTTGGATCATAAGGATGCTCAATCAAGGTACCCCTTGATCGGACCTCTAACTGGCCGCTTGCGGGCCACCACCGTATTCCGTTGTTGAGGCTGATCTGGTTTATTGTCACAAGCAGGACACGACTGCTTCCTTCGATCTTAGGTTCGGCATCTATCTCGCCCGCAACTTCTACAGACCTGCCGGGGGGAATGTGGGCAAGCGCGTTGGGATTTTCAGTTGGTACGGTAATCGTGAAACGCCACATCCCGACACTGAAAAAGAGGAGCAAGAGGAGTATCTGACGTGTCCGAAGCTTTTTCCACGTGAAAATGATCAGGAACAGCAGCAGGCTGCTGATAAGTAGAAGCCGGATCGCTGGAATATAGAGCAGGGCTGCACAGAGAATGCCAGCGACCCATGCGGCCGTCAATGCCACAAGGAAAAGTCCGTTGAAACGCGACGTAGGCGTTAGTGGCAATTGAAACATAATCTTTCTAAACTTTCTATTTCAATTCAGCTTTTTTCCTGGTTTTTTCCTCGCTCGTATCTGTGTCTCCTTGTGCTTAAAGACACTTTGTATTAGACCGTGATCTTATCTTTGATTTTTTTATAGGTGGTGGCGCTGATGACCTGTAAAAGCTGATCTATCGAACTATAGTTGCCGTGTAACTGGCGATAGGAAATGATGTGGTTGGCTGTAGTGCTGCTAATGTGGAGTGATTGCGTCATTTCTGAAAGGCTAGCCGTATTGATATTTACAAGTGAGCCGCTGGAGGTCTGACCTGAGGACGTTGGAGTTGAGGCGCTTGTGCCAGTTGAAATCGAAGGAGGTGGCGTTTCGCCGACACTGACAACATACACCTCTTGCCCATCGCTTAGTTTCGCGGCCATATTGACAAGGGCCAGGTTGGCGCTGCCCAATGTGCCTCCGGCTGCCTGTAGTAATTGATAGATTCTTGCGTCCGCTGGTAGCGTGTAGACGCCTGGATGCTTGACTGCGCCGATGACATAGACCTGAATTGTATCTACATTTCCTGATCCCGTTTGATTGGTAGTCAAGGTGGGGGTGCTTTGCGGCGTGGAGAGATCTGTAATCGCAGAAGGCGTTGCAGAAGTTGATGCTCCAACGTCGGTCCAGGTGATAAAAAGCGCGACTGCAATGATTCCACAAAGCAACAGGGCGACATAACGTTTGATGCGAAGTGTACGTTCGTTTTTTTCGGTTGAGGCAGGCTGGGGAACCGGGGCTTCAGAAAGTTGTTCTGAAATATTTGTATGTATTGATATATCGGAGGTAGGTTGTGCCGCTGGGGTTGAATTTTTTCCAGAATTGAGAGCTGGTAGGGTTTCGGTAGGTTGCCTGGTAAGCAACGTTTGTTCTGGTGACATTTGAAATCGTGAGCGCATTGAATGTTGAAACAGTGGTGGTAACATCATTCGTCCTCTCTTCTGCCATCTTCATCCTACATACGAAGGGTAACAGGTAGAATTGGTGATTGTCAATGCTATTTTGGATATTCATCGAGTTGTAATGATTTTAATGAATTTTTCAGGGAAAACAGGCGAGAGGCGTTACGTATGAAATTGGCAAGCCATTAATCTAGAGAGGGGGGACTTCATGTGTGTTGGTCCTTCACACGTATGTATGCTGGTCAGGGGTACGGAGATTTTAGGCCATAGCGCCACTAACATCACAATGGACACCTATTCTCATGTACTGCCGACAATGCAGAAAGATTCTCTGGAAAAACTGGATGATTTCTTCAGCTAGTTTATTGTTTCGCTGCCAATTCGCTGCCTGGTAGGGTTTTAAAAAGATCGTTGTAATATGTAAAGCCGCCCAGTAGGCGGCTTCTTTTATGGCTAAGGCTGTGAATAATGTCCCCGACAGGAATCGAACCTGCGCACATGGCTTCGGAGGCCACTGCTCTTTCCACTGAGCTACGGGAACTCTAGGCAATATTGTAGCACAGTCTTTGATTATTCTCAAGAGGTTTTTCTATTCTCCCCTTGCTTTTGAAAGACCCTTCGCAACGGCGCTCTCGCGCCTCCTGACCGCTTTGCTAGCAAGCAGCGCTGGAACGCTTCCCTTTGATCGTTTCTCGCACTGTTCGCTCTGGCTTCTCAAGCGCGTTCAGTCAGCGAAGTGCATGGCTTGATATGAGTAGAGAAGCTCCTCAAAGCAC
>DASSXK010000691.1:0-14660 GCA_035703945.1 Ktedonobacteraceae bacterium
GGACCTTCAGGAGTGGAAAATGTCAGGATAAGTGAATCGTCACCATTGCGTTCGATAGAAACCAGTTGATGGCGCAAATGGATCGAGCCCTCTGGCAAGCTGCGGGCAATTGCCAGGGGGAGTTGCTCGTTTCCATTCACAATTTTACTGCTGCCTCGCATAGGTCCGGAGGCCGTCGAGCCACGAGCATTGTCGTGCGGACCAAACATGTAGATCAGATTAAGCGAACTCTGTTCGCGTGAATTCATACCAAAATAGCCGGTACAGGCGTTATTCAGGAATTTACCCAATAACGCAGTATGTCCACCCTGAACATACTGCTCAATCCAGTCATATACGCTCAAGTGGTCAAGCTTGTAGCCAGCCTCGGTATAGTGCGTATGGGTTGTAGGAAAACCAACCTCATCGGCCTGTTGCTGAAGAAGAGGAACAATCTCCTCGAACATTCCGCCCAGATCGTCACTCGTGTAATAGCGATTGAAGAAATACATGAGGCGTGGAACGTTCTTGCCACGTGCCTGATCGAGGTCAACTGTCTTCAGGCCAAAACGCGTTACAAGCCGGTGAATGGTCTCATGGTCGCCATCAATGAATTCGCCGCACCACTCGCTTACCATCCCATCGGTCCAGGCCTTGCTATCGGAGTGCATACGGCCCCCAACACGACCAGCCGCTTCGTAGATTTCGCACGAGAGACCAGCATCCTGCAAAGTGAGTGCGGCGTTGAGTCCCGCAATTCCCGCGCCGACGATAGCGATCTGAGGCATGATTCTTCTCCTAATCCACCAGAAGATACATAAAATCTGATATTCATACTACTGTATTATACGGATAGCGGGTCTCAAGCTTGATGAGTTCTTCTACCAGCGACACCAGCATAGACAGAAGTTCACAAGAGTTAGCGAGGCAAGGCTAATCCTGAGGCTCGTTCTCTGGCGGCTGCGTTGTGACATAAGTGACAGTATCCCAGGAGTTATGAATACCAATAAACAAAAGCAAAACCATCGCTCCTCCTACAAAAAACAGCATCGGGATCGGCGCGAACAAGAGCACTATCCCGGCGACCGCAAAGGTCACGTAGGAAACAAACGGCAAGATAGTATGCCAGACCCAATCTTCCAGCACCGGCTCATAATCATTCTGACGCAGGGCTCGCAATGTAACTACAATCATGTATATCACGCCTCCCAGACCAGCGAGCCCGACCAGAAGCGCAACATTCCAGCGCTCATGCCAGGGCGCACTGAGCGTTGCCGCAAAGAAAAGCGCGGAGCCAAAATGTACAACCGTCGGCGTACCAAATGCCCCCAGCGTTCCAGTGGTTGAGCGGCGTGCTTGATTCCCGGTAATCAGGGTAATCACCACAAACATTAATCCAGTCAGTGAGGCCGCCGCAGTGCCCACAATCACGTAAAAGTTTCCCCAATTGATAAGCAGCGTATCTTGCATAAGAGATTTTCCTCAAACAACTCTAGCACTTTATAATTATATGATGGAAAAATCAGCGTATCTCCTGACTCCTTTCAATTGAATCTAATGCCTAAAAGCTACGCTGAAAACAATCAAGCTACGCTAATCAGAGGAGTTCTTTCGAACTATCAGGTCAGTGAAAAGGAATCAGGAAGAATTTTCAAATCCAGGCTGACAAGCCCCCAGAAGATCCAGAGGAACGAACAGATAGCAATGCTCACCCCCGGATTCCAAAAGGCGACCACCAGCGCCACAATATAACAGGGAAAACCAAAAAAATACTGAAGTGTACGATGCTTCACAAGCGCAGGCGAAACGCCCTCCTTCAGCAAGTGGTGCCAGTGGGCTGCCACCCACCAGAGAAGAATATAGGCAAAATTGATCACGACAAAAAGACCAGCATAGATAGCACAAGCCGTCTCCGCCGCAGGCGTCAGAAGATAGGTAGACACCAGCGAGGTTGGAAACGTGACCGTTGTCACCAGCAAAAGCAAGAAGCCATTGACAAACATAAACGGCATGCTCGATTTATGAATCAAGCTAAACATTTTGTGATGGTTGACCCACATCACTAAAATCGTCGCAAAGCTCAGGAAGAATGACATGTAGGAAGGCCATTGTATCGCAAGTTGATTCGCCAGGTCCCCGGCTGAATGGATCGTCTCTGGAGGTGGCACTTTTAAATCAAATACCAGTAACGTAATCGCAACCGCAAAGACTCCATCGCTAAAGGCTTCCAGTCTGCCCGTCTCCTTTTCACCTGGACTCTCTCGCTGTTCCTCGATCATGCTCTCTCCTTCACCTCTTCACATCATCAGGCAAACACCTAAGACTTTAGAACTAAAGTGTTCAGGTTGTCAAGCCTGACGCGAGGTAATGTAATATAACGATGTAGCCAGGCACCGTCTACTACCTTGCTCTTACAGTAGATCGCTCCACAAAATCTATCGGATAACAGTCAAATAGGAGGAAATTACATGCCACGTATTTGCGTGTTCGACGTCAATGAAACATTGCTGGACCTTAAAGCACTGGACCCGCTTTTCCAGGATGCTTTTGGGGATGCCGGTGTGCGGCGAGAATGGTTTAATCAGATGCTCCAACTAGCCTTTGTCTCGACAATCACGGGTGAGTATCAGGATTTTGGGACGCTGGGGACCTCTGCGCTGGGAATGATGACCGCTCGCCACAACATCTCGCTGGAAAAAGAGAAACACACAGCAATATTGGGAGGACTACGGCGGTTACCGCCTCACGCTGAGGTGCTGGCAAGCCTGAAACGTCTGAAAGAAGCCGGAATACGCCTGGTCAGCCTCACCAATTCCACTATGGCCACATCACAGGCTCAACTGGCAAATTCTGGCCTGGACAGTTACATTGAACGACAATTTTCAGCCGATACAGTCCATAGACTAAAGCCGGCCCCTGAACCCTATCAGATGGTGGCCCGCGAACTCAATGTGCCAATCTCCGATCTCTGCCTGGTTGCCGCCCATATCTGGGATGTCACGGGTGCCCGTAAAGCCGGATGCGCCACAGCCTTTATCGCCCGTCCAGGCATGGTACTCGATCCGTTTGCTGCTCCCCCCGATTTTTTGGGCAATGATTTGAGCCAGATTGCCGATCAATTGATTGCAGACCAAAACAAGTAGAGCAGAGAAACAAGGAAAAGTAGCAAGAGACGATTACACCCAACAAACTTCGGCAATGGAAAATCAGGCAGGCCTGGATTATCCTTGTAAAAGCATCGGGCTATTACTAAAAGGTCTCCAGAGGTGGATAGAAAAAGTAATCCGCATCTGGAGACCTTCTGCGCGTATCTTCTGGAAGCTATATTCACATCTAATACGTGCTATATCCGTAGGAAAAGTCCAGATTTACTTATTTATGCCGACATCACCCAGGCATCACGAACAAAACACTGAACAGACAAGGAAGGCTCGTACAATTATGCAATCTCAAACCGCTCAATCATCGGCAGGGCCTGACCAGGGTAAAGATCAAGAAAAAGAACACAGCCTTGGCCCTTTCCTCTGCTGGGCCGTTGTCTTCGCTGACATCGGCACCTCCATTTATTATGTTCCAGGGATTCTCTATGGGACGGTTGGAAAACTGGCGGGCTTCTTTGTCATGTTGACAATGCTGGTATTTATCCTGCTGACCTTCAAATATGTAGAGGTCACTTATCGTTTTCCACAGGGCGGAGGCGTCGTCACAGTTGCAACCAGGGCGCTCAATAAATGGTTTGGCGCGCTGGGAGGAATGTTTATCCTTGTCGACTATTTCCTCACAGCGGCAATCAGCTCGCTTTCGGGTATCCTCTACTTGAGCGTTGTCTTTCCCGCGCTTGGCACTCAAAACAAGTTCCTGGGATTGGAAATCGCGCTCTGGGTAACAATCGCCTGCCTGATCCTGCTTGGAATTCTCAACTGGGTGGGAGTTAGCGCAAGCGCGAAGGTCAGTATGGTTGGGGCGGTCATCGCCTTTTTTAGCGACATTGCGATTCTGATCACTGTCTTCACACATATCTCGCTGAGCCAGTTTTTCGCGCTTTTCGGGCAAATGTTCAGCGGAGGAAAGCTCACACCTGTTACTTTGTTGGTCGGGTTCGCAGGCTCGTTTCTGGCCTTCTCCGGTCTGGAAAGCATCTCGCAGCTAGCACCAACCATGAAACTTCCGCGCAAAATGGTTGGCAAGATGGCCCTCTTCCTGGTCATTCTAACCGTTGGGATTACAAGTCCCCTCCTGACAATGCTCTCGACATTATTGCTGCCGAAGGCGGCAGGGGATCAGGTTCTTTCGGCACAAATTATTTCATTGCTGGGAGGAAAATTTGGCGGTCCAATATTGCAAACAGAGGTCGCAATCAGTGCCAGCGCCCTGCTGGTCTTTGCCAGCAATACGGCGATTATCGGCTCCTACCACGTCTTTCTGGCGCTTTCACGGATGGAGTTCTTTCCCAAAGTTATCCTGCAACGCAACAAACTGCGCGGCACGCCTCATTATTCAATTGCGCTGGCGACCATCATACCAATCATCGTGCTAGTTCTGGTTCGCGGAGATATCAATGTGCTCGGCGATATGTACGCCTTTGGTCTTCTGGGAGCCTTCACCCTGACCTGTATTGGAATGGATGTTGTGCGTTATCGCCAACGCAAAGCTCGCAAAGTGGTCAAGCAGCAAGAGCCGCAGGAAAATCCCGATGAACGCGAGAAGCTTGTCGCCACAATGGAGCAAGAACGGCAGAGCATGCCGGACGATGAGCGCAATAAGATAAGCGATGAACAGGTCGAGAAACAGGCCAAAGAATCCGAGGCCGCCCATCCGGCAGAGATTCCCGAGCCAGAAGGTCGTTGGAGCCGCTCGACCGTCAATTTCTACCTGGGTATTCTCACGACGCTCCTCGTCCTGACGGCCTGGATGACCAATCTGATTGCCAAGCCGCTGGCAACGATCTTTGGCGGCTCGGTCTCAATCGTGGGTATGCTGATCGCCTACCTCAGCTATCGCTACCATAAAAATCATGGGCGTATCCCTGTGATTGTGACAGGTGTCGAACAAAGCTTCCCGGCAGAGGTGCTGGCCATACTGACACCGGATCACGACCAGAATACGGCTATCATCAATGCCGCTCTGAACAACGAAGGCAAAAAACCGGTTGTCTTCCTGTTCCTGGGACAGGTACAAGCCGACGAGCAGCCAGAGTTGTATAGACTTGTCGAATCACATCTAACCGACGATGTGGCGCGAAAAGAGCTTGGTAGAGCAAACCACGATGCCACTAAGGCAAAGGTAGAAAGCCGCTTCGTCTATCGCCGCCAGGGTCCAGAAGCGATCTACCAGCTTTGGGAAACGGTGCGTCCTTCAGATACGATAGCTTCCCCCGAAGAAGCAGCCAACTTACAACGCTTGCATGCGGACCGTACGTACGAAGAAGCCACACCAGCCGGTAAAGTGGTGCATTTTCTGAAAGAAAAAGTCGCAGCATAAATTGAGGAGGGTGACCTTGAAGATTCAGGGCCACCCTCCTCATTATTCCCTCAATTTCAACTTTCGTGGTTTCTGATTCCTCAATCTGCTTAGTCCATCCTTTTTGCTAAATGCTACCCCTTATGCGATAATGCAACGTAATCATTCCAATGGTCTGAACACAACATACGGATTCACCAGAGGAGCCGATGGACGCCTTCGAAGAAAATCCCCCCCTCGATGACTTGCAGGCAGAGATCACTGAGCTTGATCCGGTCGGAAAAATTCGGGAGCGACATAGAAATATGAAGTTCATCGCCGGGGGTATTATAGCCCTGGCAGTACTCATCACAATTTCAACAATTGTGTTTTATGTGATTTACTGGTTTAACCCCTCACCCACTAAAACACTGGCAACATTCTGTAACGCCATCAAGGATAACGATTACCAAACCCTCTCGCAAGAGTTCTCACCATCAGGCTCTCCCCACATGAGCGAATCAGATTTACGAACGGCTTTTCAGGCACCGCTGGCACGACTTGGCGGTATTAAAGATTGCTCAGTGGGAGAGGTACAACAATCCGGCTCGCAGGCAACTGGTGTCATGACCTGGGCGCTCGGCAATGGCTCGACGCTGGTCTTCCACTGTCAACTCATCAACAAACAAGGTGGCTGGAAAGTCACCCTGCTGACATTTTAAGCGACCTGACATCTTCTACACACGTAACATCCTCGCGTATAAAGCTTATGAAATAGTCACGCTTTTCAGGCTGGCGAGAAGCGCATTCTTGTCAGAAAGGACCATCATTACCATGCGGCATTTTCGATTTCTTCCATCCACAACTCATCCGTCCTTATCTTTACAAAGGGCTCACATTCACTTCCTTGCACCAATCACCTTGCTCTGCCTGATCGCTTTGCTGGTTACAGCCTGCGGCTCCCCGGGTAGTTCATCGACAACCCAAAGTTCCACACCAACCAATCAGGCAAAGGTAGTTGTCACCCTTTCACCAACCGCAACACCGATACCCTCTCCACAGCCCACAAAAAAACCAACAACCGTCCCAACTGCTCAGCCAACGCCTGCCCAGCAGGGAGCGCCTGCAATCCTTGATCTGCGGCCCTCCTCGATGAGCCTGGTTGGACATCTGGATTGCCAGCAGAAAGGGGCCTATATTTGCTATGCTCGCGTGCTCTCACGGGCGGATGCCCAGAGCGATCTCCAGTGGACAGCCTCTACAAATGTGCCCGGAGGCGTCAGTTTCAACCCGGTAAGCGGCATTGTCAAACCAGGCCAAAGCGTCCTGATAACCATAACCGTGCCACTCAACGCCTGCACACCCGGATTATTCTACTTCCAGGGACCCGTTAATACCCACACGATTACCTGGGCCTGTTAAAAGGAGTTCAGACATCTTCCTCACAATATCAGCACTGAAGCGGGCAGATTCCCAATTATCAGATAGCTTGCTTCAGCGCTGATGAGCCTTCCTGAGCGCATCTAAATCCTCTTGTCAATCAATTGAAAGCCATATATAATGGAGTGGAATTCCAGCCTGTAGGCACCAAATCTGCTGGAGTAAAAAGAGGGAGTTGCAGGTAACAATTATTTCAGCTCGATGAATGTCTCAGGCAAGGCCCAAAGACACTCCACGCGGCGACTATTCAGGAGTTTTCATCTTCCCTCGTGCTACCATCAGCCTGTTACAATATGAAATAGTATACGTTTCTTCACGCGTACTATAGACCAGCAGGAACGATATATATAGGCACTGGAACACTCGAAAGGATTTTCATTCAATGAAGAAAAATATAGCAATAGGTCTTGCTTTATTTACCTTATTCACCCTGATTCTCTCAGCCTGCGCGATCCGTGATACAGCGGGCGGCGCCAGCGGCCCCAGCGTCCACATGGGCGGTGCGGCATTCATCCAGAGCAGCATCACTATCAAAAAGGGCGATAGTGTAACTCTGATCGACGATGCTGCGGTTCCACATGTCATCACCAATGGCTCCTGGGTCAGCGGTCAAATGCAGACGAAGAAAGAGGCCAGCGCCCCAGCCGTTAGCCTGAACTTCACTGGTAATGATAGCGCTACAACCCCACCATTTACGACAGCAGGTACTTACAAATTGCTTTGTACCATTCACAGTAACATGAATCTCACCGTCACGGTTCAATAGGTTTAAGCATTTTCCTGATCGGGCAGCCCGTTGGTTGCCCGATTTTTTTGTCAGCTCACGTTCCATTCAATAAACAAGCGCAAATAAACTGAGACATTCCCAAAATATAGTACTTTCATGGCAAAAATGCTACACAAATACAGCGATTGTATCTCTTTATGCTATACTGTTCCATGATATTTATAAGCAGACAAAGGCGGTTCTAGCAGTATGTGGATGCAAATCAAAAATACAATCACACAAAAGAAGATAGATGTGTACATACCAAAATTTGGGACGGCAGGTCTGATTCTTTTGCTAAGTATCCTTGTCGTTGCATGCGGCAATCAGGCGGGACAGGCGCAGGTCTCGGCTGCGGGTAATCCCGCTCCGACCGTTACCTTTGTGCCTAACCAGGGAAATGGAACCCCCACACCCGGCATTCCAGATTACCTCTGTGGTGCCTGGGCGGTTGATACATCCCCGAATATCGATGCAGGTAAGCCTGAAAGTATATACGCTAAATTTGTGCATACAGTCGACAGCAACCCTACTGGCGTGGCGGGAGCAACAGCCACCGCAACGGTCAGTTGGCCTGATGGAACAACCTCGACCGCAATCGCACAAACAACAGCCGATGGTCTGGCTGTTTTCTCAATTCCGTTACAACCAAGCTCACTCAACGGAATTGTGCTTGTTAACGTGACCTTTACCGCGCCAGGCATCAAAGATTGCACGACAACAAACCGACCGGCTTTCTTTAATGCCATGCATGGGACGGCAGCTAGCCCAACGGCGGTTATAACACCGCCGCCGGGCGGACCTGGCGTCCCACCACCTGGCGTCCCACCCGGCATGACGCCAACGGCTGTGCCCACTATACCGATAGTTCCAACTATACCGATTATCCCAACATTTCCACCAACCGGCACACCGACTCCGTTGCCGTAAATATATTTTTGACCGATAAAGGCGGCCTGTGCTATAGTACATCTATAGTCTGGCCGTCTTTTTTTATGGACACCAGCTCCTGAGCCCTGAATCTTGACCCTCAGAGTCTTGCTTATCGGCCGCGTCCAGGCGGCTTGCCGGGCTTCCTGAGGACACTTGTTTTGTTACCTGCCAATCATTGAAAAACAATTCGTAAGGGCGCTTTCGCGCCTACCGAAAGCTCAACAAGCAGGTAGCCTGGGAAGGCTCCCATTTGGGGCGTTTCTAGCAATGATACTGTTGGCCTCTCAGACGCTTGCAGTCAACGAATTGAATAGACAACCCGAAGGAGATTTGCTCATGGCACTCGAACAAAAACAACCTGGTTCCTCTCAAGCCTCTGGCACGGCACCACAAACTGTTTCACTGACTCCCAGAGCCAATGTGTTGGCAGCCTATAACGCCACAACGGGCGCGTTAATCGGTGAGTTGCCCATCTCGGACGCGGAAACGGTTCGCGCGGTCGTCAAAAAGGCGCGGGCCGCTCAACCTGCCTGGGCCGCTTTGACCTTTAAACAGCGCGGCAGCTATCTTCACAAATTCCGCAATATTATGCTCGAACGCGCAGATTCAATTGCCCAACTGATTTCCCAGGAGGTCGGCAAACCGGTTGTCGAGGGTATGACAAATGAGATCATGGCTGCCGCCGATCTGATTAACTATTATGTCAAAAATGCAGAAAAGATGCTGGCTGACGAGCAAATCTCCTTGCACTTGCTGAAGCACCGTAAAAGTTATTTACACTACGCTCCACTCGGCGTAATCGGGATTATTGCCCCCTGGAATTTTCCCTTTGTACTGGCGCTATCAGAGGTAACGATTGCCCTCATCTCTGGCAATACGGTTGTACTGAAACCTTCCGAATTTACGCCCCAATCCGGGCAGATGATTGCCGATATATTTACGCAGGTAGATCTACCAGAGGATGTCTTTCATGTTGTCCATGGTGAGGGATCAACAGGTGCGGCCCTGGTCACAAGCGGCGTCGATAAAATCTGCTTCACGGGTGGTGGTCCGACGGCCCGCCGTATCCTGGCGGCTGCATCAGAAAACCTGACCCCGGTCGTGCTGGAGCTGGGCGGAAAAGACCCGATGATCGTCTGCGCGGATGCGGATATTGAACGAGCGGCGCGGGCAGCGGTCTGGGGCGGCTTTGCGAATAGTGGCCAGATCTGCGCTTCGGTGGAGCGCGTCTATGTTCACAAGGACATCGCGGAACCATTTATCAAGCGTACGGTCGAGCTAACCAAAAAGCTGCGCATCGGCCTGGCCTCTGAGGGCGAGGATGTCGATATCGGCTCAATGATCCACGATCGTCAGGTTCAAATTTCGGAGCGACAGGTTCAAGACGCAGTTGCCAGGGGCGCAAAAGTGCTGACCGGCGGCCAACGTCCCACCCATGTCAAGGGACCTTTCTTTGAGCCAACTGTGCTGGTGGATGTCAACCACGAGATGGATGTGATGCGCGAGGAGACGTTTGGTCCACTGCTGCCCATTAAGGTCGTTGAAAACGATCAAGAGGCCATTCGGCTGGCAAACGACAGCACCTTCGGGCTTGATGCCTATGTCTTCAGTTCGAATGCCACCCACGCCGATCAGGTTGCCCGCCAGATTGAGGCCGGGACGGTCATGATCAATGATGTGATCTCCTCTTATTCCGCACCGGAGACGCCCTGGGGCGGTGTCAAGCAATCGGGGATTGGGCGCGTTCATGGAGGCGAACTGGGCATTAAAGAGTTCTGCCAGGTGCGCCATGTGATGGGTGAACGTATCCACCTGCCCAATAACCGCGAACTCTGGTGGTTCCCCTATAAAAAGGCCCAGGTACCGTTACTGAAGAAGGCTTTCAAGCTCCTTTTTGGCGGTAAAAAATAGCGGTCTTACCCACAGCCCCTGCCACGTTCGTCTCTATTGTAGACAAATGATGATGTTATAATGTAAATAATGCAGGGGCTTATCCATTCCCCTCTGAAAATGTAACAGGGGAGCAGCCAAAGAATATTCGCGGCTTTTTCGCCCTGAGGAGTAGAGTAGATGACGACCATATCCGGAGCGCGCCCACCTTTTGAAGCAGAATCAGACGGCGTTCAACGGCGCAAGGTGGTAATTTGTGGTGGCGGGCTGGCGGGTCTTTCCGCTGCCAGGATGTTGCTCGACAGCGGCTTCTCTGTTGAACTGCTTGAAGGACGCGATATCCTGGGCGGGAAAGTCTCTTCCTGGAAAGATAGCGAGGGCGACTGGATCGAAAGCGGTCTGCATGTCTTCTTCGGTGCCTACGATGAGATTTTCAAGCTGATGCGCGAAATCGGCATCTATGACAATATCCTCTGGAAAGACCACGCTCTGACCTACACGCTTGAGGCTGGCGAACGCTTCGCCTTCCGCACAGCGGACCTCCCAAGTCCCCTGCACCTGGTTCCGGCGGTCTTTGGGCAAAAATATTTCAACCTGGCCGAAACGTTGACCCTGGCCAGGGCGATGCCAGCGATCGTTTTTGGCTCCGAGAACTATTACAAACGCCAGGATCGGATCACCTACGAGGAATGGCATCTGAAGCAGGGAATCAGCCACAAGATGCTGAAGAAGATGTTCCTGCCAATGGCGCTGGCCCTGAAGTTCCTGCCGCCGGAAGAACTCTCAGCCAAGGTGGTGCTGGATGTCGCGGGTATGTTCCTGCGCGAAGATAAAGCCTCGCTGATGGGTTTTCTGAACGGCTCGCCCCAGGATAAACTGATCGGACCCCTGGCGGACTCGATCAAGCGCTCAGGCGGCCTGATTCGTACCAACACCAAAGTTCGAGCACTACTGCCAAAGGCTGATGCTCCCCATCAGGAGCTGGATGGCGTCCGTCTCGAAGATGGAGAAGTCGTCCAGGGAGACTACTATCTGCTGGCGCTGCCGGTCCACAAACTGAATCGGTTGATCCCGCCAGAGTGGCGCACCAGTTATCAATACTTCGAGCGCCTGTCGCGCTTCGAAGGGGTCCCCGTGATGACGGTTCAGCTCTGGCTGGACAAGCAGGTCACAGGCATTGATAATATTCTTTTCTGCCCGGATGGTAGAATTCCGGTCTACGCCGATATGGGTAATACGACGCCCGATTATAAATTTGGCGGCCGTTCGCGGATGCAGTTCGTTGTGGCACCGGCCCGCGATCTTTTTTCGCTGGATGATGAGGCTGTCATTCAACGCGTCTGGAGCGATATGCAGAGGGTGTTCCCTGAGACGACGGCAGGGGTGAAGATTCTCAAAAGCTCGCTTGTACGGATTCCACAATCGGTCTACTGGCCAAAACCAGGCCTGGACGAACTGCGCCCAACCCAGAAGTCGCCGATCTCAAATCTCTACCTGGCAGGGGGCTATACGATTCAAAAATTCTACGATAGCATGGAAGGCGCCGTCAGTAGCGGCCGCCTGGCGGCGCGAGCATTGGTAAACGGCGCTCGGGAAAGCAGTCGCGTATGAGCCAGACTTCGCTGCGATCCCTGCATCCATCACAACTTCCCGACAAACAACGACCGCTTGCTCGGATAGGCTGGCGGCTGTTCATCCTGTTCTTCCCACTGGCTGGGCCCTTCCTTGCGCCGCTTTTCACACGGATCGGGATCTGGCCGTTTAACATGATTGCCAGCTTTGTTTACTTCCTGGGAAATACGATCTGTCCGTTGCCTCAACGGGCGCTTATGATAGGCGTATATTCAACGGCCGTCTGTCCCCTGTGTTACGGGGCCCTGCTGGGTCTGGCGACAATCCTGCTCAGCTTTCCCTACAGACCAAAGCTGCGACAAATTTGGGAGAGCCTGCCGTGGCTCCTCCGATCAGGACTAATTACCTGTGCATTGATCCCCTGGCTCGGTGATTACGTAGTCAATAAAACAGGTTGGATATTTACGCCACTCTGGGAAATGTATTTACTGGGTCTGCCGGGCGGACTCGCAGTAGGGCTGTTAGCGTATTTTGTCATGGGACGCGAGGCAGAGTAGTGAAGCGGTGATGCACGCTCTTCCTCCTCTACGTTCGTATTATGCACTACCACGTAAACCATTCCCCGGAGCCAGCTTCTCGGTAGAAACAGGATAGCCTATGTCTCCTAGTATGTCATCTCGTTTCAGCAGAAAGCATATTCACCCTCAGGCCTGTCTAAAACTGTGTTCAGTCAACTTCACAATAAAACTGTGAAACGTTACCGCTTAAAACTGACACTTTTTTGTGACTCAAGCAGTCTTAACAAATAGGCAACCCAAATACACAGGTACGTATTCGACGTAGAAATACGAACCTTGTACGTTCAACAATTGAGATAGTCAAATACCATGATACATATTCATGAAATGCAATATAAAATTCTACGCATCTGAAACTACTAAGGAAAAGTTACATATGTCAGCAAAATCGAAAGCGATGGTCGGCCTCGCTACGGGCATTGGTGCTCTGGCACTGGGGGTAACAAGTGGGACGGTGGTTCTGGCCAATCACTTTTTAGAAGAATTTACACGACCCCATGAAGTTATCGATACCGAAGATTTTAATCTTGTCCTTCCTGTAACTGGCACTGAACCCCCGGCCTCACTCCAGCGACTGGTATCCTTTAATACAAAAGATGGAGCACAACTGTGCGGCGAATTCTGGGCTCAGCCTCAGCCTGCCCCAACAATTATTCTCTGTCACGGCTTTCGGATCACACGTCAACATATGCGACCGGTTGCCGCTTTACAATATGAATTCGGATATAATGTCCTGCTGTTCGACTTCCGTGGACATGGTGAAAGCGATAGCATCGCCACAACCGGCGGTAAAGCCGAAGTCAAGGATCTGGAGGCCGCGCTGGTTGTGGCTCGCCAGCAAAAAGAGACCTTGCCCGGCAAGTTGATCATTCATGGCTTCTCGATGGGAGCTGCGATCGCCCTGCTGCTTCCACCGCAACCGGATGTGGCCGGAATTATCGCGGATAGTCCCTATGCCCACCTGGATGACATCCTGCGCCGCCTGATCCGTCAGTACCTGACGTTGGGAAGCGACGCCTGGAAACCTTTCTTCCATAAGGTTCGAAATCTCTTTCCAATGATCGCCTGGGCTACAGTCATGACCAGTACCTTTGTGTTCCGCGTCCGGTTTGGACACGCGCTGCTGGCCTATCCCGCCAATAGCTTCCGCTGCTGGCGCAACAGCCACAGCCTGAAGCATTTCCCACTTGCAAAATATACACCGATTCTGCTGATCCATGCCGAAGATGATGACTTGATTCCGATCGCACACGCTCGCGAGCTTGCCCAGCAGGCGCAAAGTCAGCAGATTCCGATCGACACCTACTTTGTAAATGAGGGGAACCACTGCGGAGCCTATAAATCAAATCCAGAGGAATATATCACAACGTTACAAAAGTTCTTAACCAAACATCTGGAAACACAGGCAGCCTAGATTCTCATTATAGATCGACAAAAAAAACCAAAAGCGGCAGACCTGATCTCAGCAACGAGGCCATCTCTACCGCTTTTCTCGTGCTAAAAATACAGAAAAACACTCAGATTTTTTCCATCAAAATCACAAATCACAAAAATTTTCACTTGCATCTTTGAGAAGTTCTGTGCATAATTGCAAAAGAGAGAAATTCCACCGTAAATGGTAGAAAGCGCATTATGCATCACCAGAACAGGAAGAGTAAGGGAGCAAATAATGTTGTCAGAGGAAAAGCAGGAAACCAGGGAAGGCGACCCATCGACCGATCAACTTCTACGCATCCAACGTCATGAATCCAATCCTGGCCAGAGAGACAGGCCACGCGAAACCGATTTCCTACCCAGAGTGAACCCAAATCTTTCGAATGCTCGCGTTGCTCACCGTCAGGTAACGCAGCTACGCGAAGAAAACAAACGCTTGCTCTGGGAGCTAAATCGCCAAAAGACCGAGCTGCAACAGATGGTCATCGAATATAGCAATGCCCAGGACCATTTCGACGAGGAAGTTCTCGCCATCAAGCGATCCTACCAGCAAGAGATACAGCAACATCAGGCTCAACTCAAGCAGATCATGGATGAACGCAACCAGCTTCACGAAGATTATCAGCAAG
>DASSXK010000728.1:0-2505 GCA_035703945.1 Ktedonobacteraceae bacterium
GGAGGCGGTTCAATGGTTTTGGAGGATGACGATAATAAATTGCTGTGGGAGATACTACCTGGTAAACGGTTCACTGATTTCCGCCTGGATGTTAATGCGATGCTCTCAAAAGGTGATCCAACCAATGGATACGGCGTGTTCATTCGAGGTGCATCCAGTCAGAATAGTGATTTAGGTACTTATTACCGTTTTGAGATGTATGGAGATGGTACCTATGGGATTTTTAAAGGATCGTTGGATGCCGGTGGCCAAATGCAGAGCACAAAAGTCCAGGGATATGTATTTAATCAAGCAATTGCAAAAGCAGGACAGGTCAACCATATTACCATTACAGCTAAAGGGCCAAAGATGGTCTTGATGGTCAATGGGCAGACAATATATACGTATACCGACAACAATTACAAAAGTGGATCGATTGCGTTATTTGTTTCAAACCTGCCTTCCCTGGCCTCTGGTGCCCAGGCAACCTTTACCAAGCTGGCTATTTTCCCCGTGAGCTAAAATGGTGTAGTGGTTAAATTGGAGGATTTGATGATAGGTTTAGCCTCATTACCCCAGCAGCGCCTTCGCGTACACCTCAGGATCGACATTGCCTCCGCTCACGATGCAGCAGACGCTCTTTCCATGAAATCGTTCTGGTTGGGTGAGTAAAGCACCAAGGGATAATGCTCCTGTGGGTTCAACTTTAAGGTTGGCGTAAAGGAAATAGCTCCGCAAGGCTTCAAGTGTTAATACATCGGGCACTTCTATAATGTCAGCGATGCCTTGCTTTAAGATTTCCCAGTTGAGTGCTCCAAGGCTCAGTGTACGTGCGCCATCAGCTATTGTGTCTGGCTCGTGTTCATTACGGACAAGTTGACCACTTCGTAAGGAGCGCGCTGCATCATTGCCCGGCAGAGGCTCCGCTCCAATAACTCCTGTGCTTGCATGCAGGTGGTCACGCGCGATGATCTGGCCGGAGCATAATCCGCCACCTCCTACAGGCACGACAATCACATCGAAGTCGGCGGCACTCAAAATTTCCTTGCTCAATGTCGAATTACCAGCTACTACGCGATAATCGTCGTAGGCCTGTGCGTAGAATGCACCAGGTTGTTCTACCAGAAGCTGCTGAACACGGTCACCGCGACTTATTTTTCGGACCTCAATTAAATCAACTATACCCCCGTAAGACTGCACTGCGGCTATTTTGACCTGGGCCGATGTTGATGGCATAACCACAGTACACGTTTTACCTAGCAATTTACAGGCGTAAGCTACCGCCTGGCCAAAATTGCCAGACGAGGCTGTGACAACACGCTGCTGAGGAATGCTGGCAAGAAGGTTATAAGCAGCACGAAACTTGAAACTACCTGTATGCTGAAAAGTCTCGCTGGCAATAGTCAGATCACAATCAAGTTGTGCTGAGAGTGCCGGGAAAGGCAACAGCAATGTGGGTCGGAGGTAACGGGGAAGTGTCTCCCATACAGAGGTAATATATTCATCAGTGAGCTGAGGAGCTATAGAATAATGTAGCATGGTACAAACTCCAGGTGTTTTGTAACGATAATGATGTCACCTGAATGCATTGTACCATGCCGGTTTATGGAAGCATGCTGCGTAGGAGGGCTATCTCTTTAATGATTGCCTATTTGCCTGCGCCAGGTTCTGGCTCAGCACTGGGGTCCAGTCCAACCGCCGAATCAGCGGAGACCAACTCTTCGGGTTGGGATTCGCGCTCGCGCAAGATCTGGTACAGGATGATTGCACCAAAGGTTGCAACACCTATGGCGCTCAAGGTAAAGCTCCCGATATTTATCTGGAAATTGCCAGCTCCAATTGTCAGGGCAACAGCAACAGTCACCAGGTTGCGACTCTTGGAGAAGTCCACTCTGTTCTGTACCCAGATGCGTCCACCTGTGGCTGCAATCAGGCCAAAGAGAACAATAGTCAGCCCACCAAGTACACCCAGGGGAATGGTATGGATCAACGCACCAAATTTGGGACAGAAGCCAAGCAGGAGTGCAACAACAGCTGCGATCAGGAAGACCACTGTGGAATAGATGCGTGTCACAGCCATGACGCCAATGTTCTCGACTGTCCAGCATCAATCTCGTCGGTAACGAAAAGCGCATGAGAAAAACTAACCATATCAAGCGGAAGAAACCAAGAGGCTGATAACTGGCCTCTCTGCGTGTTTTCTGCCATTGTGTTTATCTCTTGCCACAAAAACGCCTGTTCTTCTGCATTGCTGGTAAATTGCGCTGCGGCTTCTAAGTCTTTATAGGTGACTGTCCACCAAAAATTCCGCTCTATACCCACTTTGCGCCTTACTGCTAATTCTCCTGCCCTTTTTTTGATTTGGGCTGGACTCTTGTTCGGTATACCCTGCATGAGTTCTATTTGCGGGCTATCAGGATAGAGCGTTCGTACTGCCTCATCCTGTAACCACGTAGTTGTTGTTTCATTTCTGGTCGGGTCGCTGCGCCATAGTAACGCTACATCATCTCTCACCGATGCCATAGG
>DASSXK010000766.1:0-3857 GCA_035703945.1 Ktedonobacteraceae bacterium
ACCAGCTTGCCCTGGTGACGACGACCGATCAGCAACTCCGGTCGGGGAAGATTGGCACCTGTGATATTGGGTGGCTGCAACGTCATCGCCAGACCCTGAGCGGCTTCCAGGTTGAGCGCCTCGCCCGAACGAATCGCTTCGTAGAAGGCCCGCGTCTCTGGCAGGGGTTCGATGTCATAGTTATTTTTGAGGGCGCTGGCCAGGCGCTTATACGCTTGCAGCGCCTCGCTACGACGTCCCATCTGAGAGAGCAGGATGATAAGGCGTTGAACGGCGGCCTCGTTCTCTGGATCGACTGTGAAGAGCTTATCGAGCGTTTTGACGGCGGCATTCAGATCCTCCGCCTTGATGCGTAGATCGGACAACTCCAAAAGTAGACCGATCCAGTTGCGTTGCAGGGCATCACGCCGAGCAACCGCCCAGAGAGCTTCCTGTTCTTCCGGCAGGAACATACCGCCATAAAGTTTATCGGCCTCGATCAAGAGCTTTTCGGCTTCGTCGGCATTTCCGGTCGAGTGGGCCTTGCCGATCAGACCATCAAAGGCATCGGCATCGGTCCAGATCTGGGCTTGATCGGCGAGGATCAGCATCTCGCGCTCGGTGCGGAGCAGGTGAGAGGTCGCGGGTCGACTGCGGGATGGCTCAAATACCTGGCGAAGACTGTGTACGGCGCGGTTAAGACGGTCGATCCCGATATCCAGATCAAGTTCGGGCCAGAGGGCATCAATCACCTGTTCACGCCCAAGCTTGCGGCCAGGACTGGAGAGCAGACAAGCCAGCAGAGAACGGACACGTTGATGCTGCCAGGCGGCGTCGGCAACAGGATTCCACTCGTGGCTACTGCGGCGCTCCATCTGGAACTGTCCGAGCAGGGAGATCTTCAGGCGGGCCTCGTTTAGACCGGTCGGGTCCGCCTCCTGGAGATCCTGAAGGTCGGGGGGCAGTTGCTTGCCAATATAGGTGCGGACCGTGCGGCCCTTGACGTTCCTATAGGCATACCAGTAAGGTCCATGTCCCACGCCTTCTTTACATTTGCGGCAGCGGGCCTTGCCACAATAGCTCACCTGTTGGTGATAAGTGACCTGCGGCTCTGTGCTTGCTGGGACGCTGGCCTCGATAGGCTCAAACAGCTCCCCAACTTGCGTATCTTGAGCATTATCCTGGCGTACCTCGAACATTTTACACCTTCCTGTTCTCTACATATCGCTCTCTATTTTAGTGGCTTAAAGCTCATTTCTCTTCTTTATTCTGGTTGCTTGATGCCTGTCGCTGGGAGTACAGACGCTCCGAGGAAAAAAAATTTTTCCTATTTTTTCTCAATTTATCGGACGCTTACGGAAGATGATAGGTGCATTTCTTATACCAGATCTTATCGCACTAAGCTAAATGGTTTGAATGGGCTATAGGACCCTTTGCCCTGTGCTTGTAGAAGAAACGCAAGAACTGGTACAAGACTTTTAGTATAAGGCAGACCCATTCGATAGTACCTGTTTTTAATAGTTTAGCATAAGAAAATGCAAAATTACGTATTTGTCGAGCCTGAATTCAGCGGCTTTTATTGTAAGACGGTATAAGACAAATCCTAAAATGAGTAAGAAAGCGGCCTGACGAATTTCTTACTCAAGCATGCCATCTAAGAAAACTTCCTCCAAAATTGTGGTGTTCTTTGTCTTTTTTGCGGCTTCTGTAAATTGTCTTCTGATTCTCATTCCCGGTTGGGATATAGGAGGCGGCTTGAAGCGCAAAGAGACGAAAAAGCATACTTGATTTTAATAAACGCCAAAAAATAAGTATTTATGTTTTCCTCCCAATTTTTAGGAGAAAAAGAAGAGGAGTCAAATAGGAGAGCACAGAAAGTCGCGCCAAGTATACTCCTTTATGTGGTAGTGAGTTGGAGGTGTATCGCTTCCATTTCTTGATGGAACGGGAATGCAAGGTAGTTGCGTTCATTGATGCTCTTGACTGTGGGAAGGAACCTGAAGTAAGAGGGAGATGACAGGAAACTTCCTACATTTCCTTTAAAGACAATTCGCAACGGCGTTCCCTCAGCGAATTGGATGACTACCTTTTGAGGAAGCGATACCGTAGGCGTGATGAACATCGCTGCTTCGATGTTCATCACACACCTGCGCTGGCAGTGGCAAAAGAATGCAGTAGAGATCAAGCCAAATTCACTGGTCAAGTGGAAATGCATAAGGAAATGTCGAAGGAAGTATTCGTATGAACCAGACAAAACAACGCAAGGCTCCCGTCTCTCGTAAAGCAGCGCGGGGAGCGACACTGACTCCCACACGGGAAGAGTTCTCGGATCTGGAAGCGCCAGCTCTGATGACCCTGCCAGGAGAGGCGCAGGGGCAGGTGAATGAACAAGAGCAGATCGATGGTATTGAAGCTGATCCGGAGCAGCTCTGCTTTCAAGACTCAACGCAACTCTATCGCTATGAGATTGGACGCGTTGAACTGCTGTCAGCAGAAGATGTTGTTCGCCTTGCGCGCCGCATGAAGCACGGCAAGGAAGAGCCTCAGCAAGAGCCAGCCGACGATATCGATGAGAATGGCAGTGCCCTGGATGCCGAAGAGGCCAAGCGGCAATTGATCGAAGCCAACCTGCGGCTCGTCATGCACATTGCCAAAAGGTACAGCGGTCTTGGTATGGATTTCATGGATCTTGTCCAGGAAGGCAACCTGGGCCTGATCCACGCCGTCGAAAAGTTTGATCACACGCGTGGCTATCGCTTCAGCACCTATGCCACCTGGTGGATCAGGCAGTCCATTACACGGGCGCTCACCGAACAGGCCCGGATGATTCGGGTCCCACTCTATAAAGTAGGGGAGCTGAAGCGCCTGACCCAGGCTCGTCAGCGCATGCAGCAGAACGGCGAAAACGGAGAGCCTTCGATGGAAGAACTGGCCGAGCAGTTGTCCATCAACGTTCGCCAGGTGCTGGCTCTGCTCGTCACCACTCAGGAGCCTGTCAGCCTCGATGTGCCCCGGCGCGTTGGGGATGATGATCTCTCGCTCAGTGAATATCTGGAAGATGATCCCTCGGACTCGCCCGAACGCGTCGTGATCGGGCGCACACTCGAAAACCAGATTCAGAACCTGCTGGACTGCCTGACACAACGAGAGCGGCGGGTTATTCAGTTGCGTTACGGCCTGGGTGGCATCAAAGAGCATAGCCTGATGGAGATCGCACGCAAACTTGGAGTCAGCCACGAAGCGATCCGCCAACTGGAAGTTCGGGCACTGCGCAAACTGGAATCGCCCAGTCGTACAAACAGTCTAGATGATTTTTTAAATTAATTGAAATGGAATTAAACAGATAGCACATGGGGAAATGATGAATATGAGCAAGCGGGCGGATAACGATATCCCGCCGCGCCATCCATCTCCGCTCTGCCGCTAAATCCGAGGGCAGGAAGCCGTAGGATAAGCAGAGCATGTATATTCATTTGAAAAGCGTGGATGCGCAGGCAACGGGGTTGCAAGAACAGGCAGAGCGGCCGCAGGCAATGGGGTTGAAAGAGCTGGCCGAGCGGCCGCAGGCAACGGGGTTGGAAGAACTTGCAGAGAGCGGCCGCAGGCAATGGGATTGCAAGGGGCGAAGCCCATTGCCTGGGGTTTGGGGCTGTGCCCCAGGTATCTCTCCTCTCTCTTCTCGCCGAAGGCGGACAAACTCAGATGAATAATACGTATTGAGATGGATTAGCGCAGGGAAGCGAACAGCAAAAGAACATCACAGTCAACCCTTTTGCGGCCGAATACGATGCGATTTTAAACATATTGGACGTTTTGCAATATTTCGCAAGACGTCCAAATTTTTGTACTTTTGCATCCCAAAATCTTGATTTTTAACG
>DASSXK010000005.1:0-2529 GCA_035703945.1 Ktedonobacteraceae bacterium
AAGTCAACCCCTTTCCGACAATTCCTGCACGCCAGGGCATCAGTAGACGAAATATGCTGATTGGATTGGGCGCGCTTGCAGCCGGAGGAGTAGCTGCAACGATAGGTGTCAAATTCTTACAAGACCACTTAGTGGTTCTAAACGAACCCTCTAATGCTGATCCCCCTCAATTGCCGGTCTCTCCCACCCCTACGGTAGCCCCTACGGTAGACCCAGATCAGGGAAAGCTATCCTTCAGGATAAATCAAAAAGATTGGGTAAATAGAGTCGCATGGTCCCCTGACAACAAACAGTTTGCCTCAGCCTGCGATGACCAAACCGCTCAAATCTGGGATGGGGCTACTGGTAAACATCTCACGACCTACCATGGTCATTCCGATAGTGTCATTGATATATCGTGGTCCCCTGACGGAAAGCTCATTGCCTCTGGCTCGTTTGATAAGACCGTGCAGGTTTGGAAAACAACAAATGACAAGCGCATCATGACCTTCCTGAAACATACAGATTGTGTAACAGGAATAACATGGTCCTCTGATAGTAAATACATCGCCTCCTGCTCACGCGATAATACAGTTCGAGTCTGGGATGTCAGCAATGGCAACGATCTCTATGCGTATATAGGCCATTCCGATTGGGTACTGGACGTGGCATGGTCACTAAACGGCAAGTACATCGCCTCCGGCTCACGTGATCACACAGTCCATGTCTGGAATGCTATTGAAAGCACCAATCTCTTGATCTATACAGGTCATTCAGCCGAAGTGCTCGGAGTGGCGTGGTCACCAAACGGCAAGTACATCGCCTCCAGCTCAACCGATAATACAGTCCAGGTCTGGGATGTTAGCAATGGCAATACCATCATGACCTATCAGGGCCATTATGGCTGGGTGACTGGCGTGGCCTGGTCTCCTGATGCTAAGTACATCGCCTCCGGCTCAACCGATAATACAGTCCAGGTCTGGGATGCCATCAATGGCAATACCATCATGACCTATCAGGGCCATTCCAATTCGGTCGATGATGTCGCCTGGTCTTCTGATGGCAAGCACATTGTTTCCAGTTCGCAGGATAAAACAGTCCAGGTCTGGCGGGCCTTCTAACCACAGACAAAACACAAAAAGAGATCCGCCCTGCTACAATTTCTCTTTGCATGGGACGGATCTCTCTAAAATCGCAATAAGCTTGCCCTTCACGGTCTTACAAGGCCTCAGAGTCGGTGAGCTTACCTGCGGCGATTTCCACCCTGCAAGATCGACAGGATACGCAGGATGAACAGGAACAGGTTAATCACGTTCAGGAACAGCGAAACCGTCAGGCCAATCGCGTTCGGCATCGTATTGGGCAGGTAGCGGGCCTGCTGAATGTGGTAGATCATAAAGCCAGAGAAGATCACCACGCCAAAGACCGAGAAGATCAGGCCGCTAATTCCCGTAGAGAAAAGACCGTTGAAAAAGATCCCGACGATGCTGGCAACCACCAGGATGATCAAACCGATGAACAGGTAATCCGCGAGCTTTGAAAAGTCGCGCTTCGTGGTCCAGGCGTAGATCGCCAGTCCAACCGAGGTCAGCGCCGTGATTAAGAAGGCTTCGGCCAGAATGTTGCCCGCGTTCACCAGGTAGTAGGACAGTAGCGGCGCAAGCGACATGCCCTCAAGAAAGGTAAACAGGTACAGCAAAAACAGGTTCAGGCCAGAAACATTAATCGCAAAACGCAGGATCAGCAAAACAACGAATCCGGCAATCGCCACGGCAAAGTAAGTTCCAGTAGTTGCGGCAGTGCTGAAGACAATAAACCCCACAAATGTACCAAGCAGAGCGAACGCGAACGAGAAGGCCAGCAGAACCATCACTTTCGCGACCAACCCGCCAGCCTGAACTCCCTCATAGGGATGGTCCATCGCCTGGTTTGCATAAGGGGAATAATTATAGCCAAAGCCGCGATTGCCACGGCCCCCAAAGGGACTGTTATTGCGCATATTAAACATCGTAAACCTCAACGGCAGGTAACATCTTCAACCTTTGAAGAATGTTCAATTCGCCTCTACTCATTTATTTAGTACGAATAACCGCCGTGCAGGTTGTAGGCGACGAACCAACCTACTGGATACAACAAGAAGGCCGCAAGCGATCGAAGGCAGCCATTTTTTCTCTTCCCATCGATCAACCATAAGCCTTCTCATTTCATAAAACGGTCGGCAGCTATTCCATTTTAACCCATCAAAGGGTGAAGCTACATAACGCTCCAGACGCCACAGATCTCGCAATAGGCGATCCCAATTTCGCCGAACGTCTTGCTACGGGTATTCCAACGCTCGTATGCAATCGCGATTGAGCCACAATTCCAGCAGCGGGCACGCCCGCCAGCTTTACTCTCATCTGAGAGGCGATGCAAGAGCTTCAGGCGAGCCTCATCGGCCCCTGTATATCCCGGATTATACGCCAGGTGCAGGATACTCTCCTTGCCCAGTGGCAGTGAAATCTCATGGGTCGGCGGCTGCAATTGCGGCGCCGGCGCCGGCGCTGGCTG
>DASSXK010000172.1:0-12202 GCA_035703945.1 Ktedonobacteraceae bacterium
GGAGATATTATTATCTCCTGGCCAACGCTCCAGAAGCAGGCCAGCGAGGCACATCATTCTCCTATGTTTGAGCTGCTTTTCCTGATCTCTCACGGTATTTTGCATCTCGTAGGCTATGATGATCAGACAGAGCCTGGCTATCAGGAAATGGTCAAACTACAGAACAGCGTTCTGAGGGAGATGGGAATTTCGCCCAATTAGGATGAAACAGCGAGCACCGATACGATTACAACCTGACAGGAAACATAAAACAACCTGGCAACATTTTTTTACGGGTTTCCGCTACGCCTTCGAGGGTGTGCGTTATGCTTTTCTAACGCAGTTTAATCTGCGTTTTCATCTGGCGATCGCAATTCTGGTCTGTCTGGCCGCTATCTTTCTGCACGTCACAAACCTGGAGTTTGTAATCCTGCTGCTTGTCATCTTCGCCGTGCTGGTCGCGGAAATGTTCAACACGGCGATCGAAGCAATCGTGGACCTGGCTTCTCCAAATTATCACCGGCTGGCAAAGATCGCGAAAGATGTGGCTGCCGGGGCTGTACTTCTACAAGCGATCCTGGCGGTGCTTGTAGGTATACTGGTCCTCGGTCCACATCTCTGGCTTTTCCTCAGCAACTTCTTGCCTTTTCACCACTAAACGCAGCTTTGCTTAAGTCTATTTCACGCGCTCAACATACTGGCCTGTCCGAGTATCAATCTTGATACGTTCACCAGGATTGACGAAGAGCGGAACATTAATCACGGTGCCGGTTTCCAGGGTCGCTGGCTTGGTAACGTTATTGGCGGTATCACCACGTACACCCGGCTCGGCGCTCACCACTTCCAGTTCCAGGAAGTTTGGCAGTTCGACCGCTACGATCGTCTCGGTCTCGCTATCGACGAGCAGCTCAACGGTATCTTGCTCTTTCAAGAAACGAATTGCATCTCCCAGCATCACTTTGGGCAGTGGCTGTTGATCAAATGTTTCCGTGTTCATGAAGATGTAATCATCGCCATCAACATAGAGAAACTGCCAATCCTGATGCTCGACGCGCACTTCATCAATATCTTCACCGGCCCGGAAACGCTGCTCAATCACACGCCCGGTCTTCAAGCTCTTCAGGCGTACGCGCACAAATGCCCGCCAGTTTCCAGGGCTGACATGATGGAACTCGACGACTGTATTTAGCTCACCATTATAACGAATAACCATGCCGTTACGAAAATCGGCTGTTGTTGTTGCACTCAAGAAAAAAACTCCTGTAAAACATCTATTAGCAAGATCCATGTGCCTGCTTAAGCCAGCATCCATCATCAGATAAGGCACTATCTATCAGGCTGAGCAGAAACTGTTCTGTTGCTAAGAAAAAAAGCTGTACGAAAAAAGACCATGTTGGGGTGCTTACCCTTTTTCGCTCATCGAACTATGATACCATAGCCAGCTTCGATTCAACAAATGGAGGGGGAGGTTTTTTTAGCGAATATTGAAGGTCATGAAAGCAGACTCACCAGTTCTTCTGTATAGGAGCTAAAGCGAGTCAGGCGTTTCTTTTTAAGGTTTTCACGCAAGATCCAGGTCACATCCTTATCCCTCCAACCGGCATAGGTTCGCATCATCGTAAACCCCTGCTCGGGCGATACGACTGTGACCACACTCAGGGTGTACCCCAGCGTCTTCCGCAGAAGGCGAAACTCTTCGTTCTTGCGCTCAGCCATCGGCACCTGCCGCACGCGCTCCATCACGCAGCTTTGAATCTCAAACGCTCCTTGAAGGACCTTGGGAACCGTCAAAAGGGGAGGCTCACAGATCGCCGCCAGCGCGGCCCGTTGCGTCAGAAAATTTCCGGTCTCCGCCAGCTTCTTGAGATACACAATTGTCTGCTCAGCAGCCTGGGGCAGGAGACATTGAAATGCCAGCGCAACGCCCTCACGTACGCGCCAGTGAGTGCTACAGGCATAGTCTGCCAACCAACCGTACGCTTCTTCTCGTGAGGGCGGGTAACTGGCCGCGCTGGCTCCAATTCCCACCACACCACATAACACCACAAATTCGGTTGGGGTATTCTGAATATCTGAGGCAAAGGCATCGCGTAGCAAATGCTTCAGCAGTGTACGTACCTTCTCTGGGCATCTCTCAACAGAGGTAGCAAGCAAGGAAGCGACATCTGCGACGAGTTCCAGATTGGCCCGCACTCCTGGTAAACGACTATGTTCGCGCAAATAAAATTCGAGAGGCAAAGGGCTGCCTTTTAAAGCTCTTTCTGTCAATGAAGAAAGGGTATCATACATAAGGTATGTCCTGACCTGAAAATCTGCCTGTATTTTCGTCTGGAATTTTCCTGGCATTTGTCTACTATTCTACCATATTCTTCTGATTTATTCGTAATAGTCGAGGGATTTCTACTTTTAAGAAATAAAATATAATTACTGCAACCCTCTTCTCTCCTGCCCCACGCGCATACACCCTTGATCAAAGAGAAAATAGGCCATTCAATTATGCTGAATTTCAACCGTTCTGAGGTAAAAGATAGAAATGCTTCATTCATTAACATTCGTTACAAGCAATCCAACCAGGGAAAAAACAGCTCGGCCGCTCTCCCCGGTTCTGGTAGAGGATGCTTCACTGCAATTTTAGGCATCACGCACAACCTCAATGCGAAGGCTCTTGAACAGCTTGAAATCTAGCTCAAGACCAGACAAAAGCCAGAATAGCCTTGTTAAAACGTAAAAGAGGCAAGCTAACATTGACGTAAACGATAAGGTAATGCTATACTTTTAAATACCCCCTCACTTATTTATCGCGGCTAGCCCGCAGCGAAAACAGATTGGATTTAGCAACGTATGTCTACCGTTTCTCATAATTCTCAGAAGCTAGAAGCCGTTTCGACAGAAGTCTCGACCCCCCCAAAACCAACAAAACGTCCTTCCCACCATGCTTTTTCTTCCCTCAACCACGCAAATTTTCGCCTCTTCTGGTTTGGTCAGCTTATTTCATTGATCGGGACCTGGATGCAGACCACCGCTCAATCCTGGCTGGTACTGGAACTTACGGGAAGTGCCTGGCTGCTCGGTGTTGTCGGTGCGCTCCAGTTTTTACCTGTGATGCTGATGGCGCTTTTTGGAGGTGTGATCGCGGATCGCTTCCCTAAACGCCGTATTTTGCTCTTTACACAATCGTTCGCGATGCTCCAGGCTGCTGTACTCTGGGCGCTCGTCGCAACGGGTAAAACGCAGATCTGGCAGGTTATGGTCCTGGCCCTGCTGCTTGGCTGCACCAATGCGCTGGATATGCCAACTCGCCAGGCCTTTGTCAGTGAGATGGTCGGACGCAAGGATCTCCCCAACGCGATTGCGCTGAATTCATCGCTCTTCAATATGGCCCGCATCGTCGGACCCGGCATCGGTGGCCTGCTGATCGCCCGCCTGGGGATCGCCCCCCTTTTCCTGATGAATGCCATCAGTTTTATTGCCGTCCTTATCGGATTAATTCTTATCAATCCCAAAAAGCTCTTCGCAACCAGTAAGCCTCTGGCCCTGGCAAACGGTGAACCAAAACCCACAATGCTCCAGAGTATACGCGAGGGACTCTCTTATGCCATGCATACCCCCTCCATCTCCTTAATTATCATTATTGTCGGGACCATCTCGCTGATCGGGATTAACTTTAATGTGATTCTGCCGCTTTTCGCGACCGATGTGCTGCACTCGGGCGCAGAGGGGTTCGGGTTTATCTCATCGGCCTTTGGCCTGGGCTCCCTTTTCTGCGCCCTCTGGCTGGCCTGGGGCAATCGTCGACCAAACATGCGTAGTCTGTTGATCGGCACAATTGTCTTCAGCATCTTAGAAGCCTGCTTTGCGCTCTCGCACTGGTATGTAGTATCATTGGTGCTCATAGCGAGCGTCGGGTGCGCCCAGATCGCCTTCTCGGCAACGGCGAACACAACTATTCAGACCGTCGCTCCAGATCACTTGCGCGGTAGAGTCATGAGCCTGTATATGCTGGTCTTCGCCGGAAGCATTCCACTCGGAAATCTGTTGACGGGTGGCATGGCCCACCTTCTGGGCAGTCCGCTGACGCTCCTGATTGAAGCAGGCATCTGTCTGATTACAGCCATCATCGGCTGGATACTACGCAAACCAGCGGAGAAGAACCTTGCAGAGACGCTACGAATCCAGTAATAACTGGCGAGTTATACCATTAACTATTGACGATCAACAAAAGCATATCGATTTGAGCGAACAACTCCTCACAGAGGCTTTGCCGGGAGAGCCCGCGACGTTCTACTGGTCCCTGGCCCAGCCTGAAGGATTGGTGCTGGGATTTTCGCAAAAGCCCGAGGTACTGAACCGTGCTTTTCTGGCTGAGCATCCTCTGCCAATCTATCACCGCCGCGCGGGCGGAACAGCGGTCCTGGTTGGCCCCAATCTCTTGAGCCTGGATGTCGCTCTCCCGGCCGGCCATCCCTTGCTGCTGGCCGATCTGGTCGAATCCTACCGCTGGCTGGGCGAGGCCTGGGTAGAAACACTTGCGGCCTTTGGAATTATGGCACGAGCGGTATCACCGGCCGAGGCCCATGCCCAGCGCGATCTGCTCAAGCAGGAAAAACAATCTGGCGGACCCGCTTATGAAAGCCTGCTACGACGGGCCTGCTATGGCTCACTCTCCCCCTATGAAGTGGTCATCGGACAACAAAAGGTGGTAGGATTAGACATGATTCGCCGCCGCGCGGGAAGTCTTTTGCAGGCTGGCGTGTTACTCCAATGGGAGACTGAAAAATTAGCCCTGCTCCTCGGGCATACCGAAGAGGAACAGGCTATTTTGCGACAAGGACTTCCTACACGTGCTTGTGGCTTGAACACCTTGCTACCACGCCCTATCACACCCGCAGAGCTCATCACAGCCTTTGAGCGGGTCGTCAGGGCTCTGTTGATGTAAAAAGCAGCAAGTTCCCACCTCTGACAAAACAAGCCAGCAGGTTCGAATAAAGCAGGTCTATCCACAGGCAAGCTCTATTTGGCTTTAAGGCAACACGCTTAAAGCATTGAAACAAGAAGAGAGAGGTATCAATCAATGGCAGACAGAAATGCCCCCGGAGCGCTCCAGGTCGTCTATACCCCTGAGTATGAAGCAATGGTTATCGGTGCCCATCCAGATGATAACGATTTTGGCGCCTCAGCCACCGCCGCCCTATGGGCCAAACAAGGCAAGAAGATCGTCTGGGTCGTCATGACAGATGGCGCAGAGGGCAGTGAGGTCCCGGCCCTCGCTGATAACGATCTGATGCTCACACGCGAGCAGGAGCAGCGTCAGGCCTGCGAAGTGATGGGGGTTAAAGATGTTGAATTCCTCCGTCAGCATGATGGTCATCTCGTCAATAACGAAGAGGTCCGCAAGTCGCTGGTACGCTTGATCCGCAAGTATCGACCGCGTGTGATTATTACGCACGATCCCAGCCAGCTTTTCTTCGCCCCTCATCCCGATGAGCAACCGACTGAAACGGCCTATATCAACCATCCTGATCACCGCGCAACAGGCCAGATCGTCTTCGACGCCATCTTCCCGGCGGCTGGCAATCCGCGCTCATATCGCGAGCTTCTTGCGGAAGACCTGCCTCCCTACAAGGTCCACGAGATCTATCTGTACCACACGCAGGAGATCAACGCCTACGTCGATGTCACAGAGACGATCGAGCTGAAAGGCAAGGTTCTCAAGGCCCACGCCAGCCAGTTTGGTCCGGAGACCGACCTGACGGAGATGATCAAGAAACGGGCCGCTGAAATGGCTGCTCGGGCCAAAGAGAAGACCGGTAAGGAGATGCAGTATGCCGAGGGCTTCCGTCGTATGAAGCTGTATGTGCCTCCAACCAAAGGCGAGGGTGAAGTAGAAGGCGAGTAGTACCCTTAAGGACTACTCACCCATTCAAGCAATCACTTTGGGGTGGCTATCGCGTAGAAGCCACCCCAATATTTTAAGAATTGTGCCCGTGAAAACGCCTTGTGGTTATAGTATGAGGAGTCAGCCGTAAAGACGGTTGAGCTATTACCGCCCACCACAACCAGTATGTGACCATCAGGATAGCGATTCGGCGGAAAACTTACAATCACAGGCGTACCGCTATTCGCGGCTCCAACCACCTGATCCAGCGAAAAGTTGCCATCTCCCCAGGTGGTCTTAAACCCAAATTTGGCCGCCGTCCGGGCCACCCCGATATCTTCCAGCAACCCCAGGTCAGGTGTGATTTCGTGAATGGCACTCTCCACACTTAAGACATCCGTGACTCGATAATGACGACCATAGGCATTAAAAACCTCTGCCATCGAAGCAGATGAGCAGGCTGAATAGGCCCAGGTGCTATATTCAGCTGGTGAGGCATACTGATTTGAATCAAGCTGACCAAGCCGAACGAGGCTTTTCGAGACATCATATTTCGCTGGGGGCGAACCAGGCTTTGAAGGAGTTGTAGACGTGCTACCACTGCTGCCAGTATCCGCATTCGTCACAAAAGGCACATAACCAGCCAATGGCTGATGAGGGAGGATATTTGTCAGGAGTGCCAGACCAAGGATCACGATTGAGACCAGCCCGACAACGGCAACGGCCCAGGGAACAGGCTCTTCGTGACGATGCTCAAACAAACTATTTATACGCACAAAAATCTGGTCGAGCGGCGTCTCATCTTGCAGTTCAATCGTACTGGTAGCAACATATGAAGGCTGTACTGGACGATACGCTCGTGCCCCTACCGGCATATACGAATTTGACTCATCGTAGCGTCGCATTGCCGCGCGCTGCGTGGAAAGACCAGCCGTCCTTCTCGACTCCGGCAGTATTGAGGTGCGCGGCGCAGGCACTGAAGCCGCCCGTGGTGCGGATCTACCCGCTGCTCGCTGAGCCGGTTGTCCGCTGGTACGCGGCGCAGGCAACGCGGACGTCCTTTTCGACTCCGGCAACATCCTGGTACGCGAGCCTGGCAGTGTTACTGTCCGGGGCTCCGAATACGCCGAGGGACGCGCGCCTGGCAAGGCCTTTGTTCGTGAAGCACGTGTTTTCTGGGGAATCTCTGGCGGTGGTCTGCGTTGAGAACCTGCTCTGGGCCGTAGTTGACGCGGTACATCGCGATGTGCCAATCTTTCAGATTCTGAATCGCGTTCCTCGGTCCGGGGTGAAAGGGCAAAACCAATCGCCGTAATGATGAGGGCAATGGCGAGAAACGCTATGAGGAGAAGGTTCATAAAGCAGGCACTCCTTGCCAGACAAGCAAAGGCGTATTCAATCTCATTCGAGTTTCAATCTCATTCGAGACAACAGTTGTACATTCGTCAGGTTGTGTTCACAACACAGCAGTAATCTATTTTCTTTTGCAAGTTCATGATACTATACTTCTGACTGATTTTCAACCGCGCATACACCTATTTAGGCGATTTCAGGAAGTTTAAGGCAATACTGTTCTATTAGTGCTGGAGTACTATTTTTAGCGGGGAAAAAGATGGTAACACTTGCAGGCTGGCTGACCAGAACCCAGGTTGCTCCCGAAGTGATTGAGCAAACCCTGGAAAGCATGGCCGTCGTTCTGGCGGACCATGCCGCCAATGGATCAACTGCTGAAAATGAAGCGCTCACCAGGCAACCAGCCAGATTCGTACAGCCAGGGGCGGGCGTGCTGGTCTTCTCTGACCCAACCTATACGGCGGGCGCTTCCGAGCCGGATGTGCTGGACTGGACTCCAGAACGCCGCACGATGGTCTATCGCCGCCCTTTAACCGGCACCCACCCTTTGTACTACTGTGAAAACTGGCCAGCCGAGGGCAATCTGGTTTTTGCCAGCGATCCACGCGCCCTGCTTGCTCTCGGCGTACCTCGACGCTTGCATCTGGCAGCCCTGGACGCCTTGCTTCATTACGGCTTTCTCCCGGCTCCCTGGACACTCTTCCGCGATATTCAGTGCGTACCGGCAGGTTCGATTCTACGCTGGCAGCACACAAAACTCGTGGTCAATCCCTCAACCGATTTTCAGCTTACTTCGCCCAACCAGCCCGAGGAACAACTTGAGCAGTTGTCGAGTTTGTTAGAAAAAACCATCATAAACCTGCTTCCCCAGGAGGGATTGCAGGGCGTAACCTTGCTTCACGATACGGCGGCCTCTTACTATTTATCGGGACTCTTAGCTCAGTATCAACCTGCCTGTGGCATGTTAGCCAGCTTGCAGCCTCAGTCCGAAGATTTTGCCCAGGCGGCCGGCTTACCACTGCTGCTGATCGAGGGAAAAAGTCAGCCTGAGTACTGGATTGCTCCCCTTTTAACCCTTGCTACCCCCACAATTGACGGCCGGGCCCTTCGCTGTCAACAACTCCTGCATACAGCGACAATGGAAACGGGCGCACACGTCGCGCTAAGCTCGCTAGGAGCCTCTAACCTGGTTCACCGGCCAGTTCCACTGACTATCCGCCAACAACGCGACTACGCGCCAATCTGGTCACACAGAAGCATCCAGCACCTCCAGCAAGAAGAGACCTGGGAGGAAACGGCCCATGCCCGCAAGCTTTTGCATAAAGCCGAACAGATCAGCGACCCACAACAACGCACCGATTACCTGGCCCTGCATCTACGTCTACCAGATCAGGAGGTCGCTCCAGCCTTGCGCCTGGCAAATGAAGAAAACCTCTCGCTGCGCTCTCCATTCCTGGCCCTGCCTGTGATGCGTCTCCTGACGGCTTTACCGCGTCAACTTCCCGACGGTATGACAAGAGCAAAGTTTCTCAGTAACATCCTGGAGCGTATCTCACCCGAACTGACTCAACAGGCCAAATTGCATGCCCGCGAAGCAAACGTTGAACCTGACCTCTCAGGACTTTTCGAGCAACAGGATCACGAGTTGTTGCGCCTGGTGCTCTCACCCGAAGCCCTGGAGGAGACAGGACTATTCGAAGCGAAGGTCATTCAGGAACTGATGCAGGCGACAACCCGCGCCCATCGCAATCCCCCCGCTTCGTTAATCCTGGCATTTACAACACAGCTTCTCTGCCAACAGTTTGGCCTGGAAACCGGCGAATAAACCGGCCTCAAGCGGGATTATACGCGGCGTAGCGACTACGCAGGACCTTTTTATCAAACTTACCAACGCTGGTTTTAGGGATCGCATCAATGAAGACGACATCATCCGGTAGCCACCATTTCGCAATCCGAGGCGTCAGGTATTCGATGATCTCATCTCGGCTTATCTGACCCTCAAACTCTGGCCTGGCAACGACACAGGCCAGCGGACGCTCAGACCACCTGGGATGGGGAATTCCAACGACGCAGGCTTCCAACACCTTGGGATAGCCCATAATCAGACCCTCCAGTTCAACCGAAGAGATCCATTCGCCGCCAGACTTCACCAGATCTTTGGTCCGGTCAACAAGCTGGATAATCCCATCTTCATCGACAACAGCCACGTCGCCCGTCCGCAGCCAACCATCGGCAAACTTCTCGTTCGTCTGCTCATCGTGATAATAGGCTCTTGCTACCCAGGGTCCCCGCACCTGAAGCTCTCCATACGTCGCATCGTCTCTGGGAACCTCCTGCCCCGTCTCCACATTCACCACGCGAAATTCAACACCTGGCACCATCGTCCCTTGACGCGCTCGCAGTCGAAACTTCTCCGCTTCCGGTAGATCAAGTTGATAGCTGCGTAAAGCACTCAAAGAGGCCAGCGGCGATGTCTCGGTCATACCCCAGGCATGGATGATTCTCAGGTTCTTGCGCTGCAAAGCCTCGATCAAAGCTTGCGGAACAGCCGAGCCGCCACACAGCAGCGCCCGTACAGACGAGAGATCAAAGTGTTCGCGTTCAAGCACGCTTAACAGCCCAATCCAGATCGTCGGCACACCACCAGTTACTGTCACCCGTTCTTCTTCAAGCATCTGGCCGATACTGACGGGATCAATAAAACGCCCTGGCATTACCATCTTCGCACCCAAAAAGATGCCCGCGTGGGCCAGCCCCCAGGCATTGGCGTGGAACATTGGTACAATCGGCATCACCGTATCCTGCTCGTTCATCCCAATCCCGCCTGCCATTCCAACGCCAAAAGAGTGCAGCAGAATCGAACGGTGACTGTAGACTACGCCTTTGGGATTACCGGTTGTGCCCGAGGTATAACACATAGCGGCAGCAGCATTTTCATCAAGCCGGGGCCAATCAAAGGCGGTGGGGGAATCAGCGATAAAGGTTTCATAATCTACTGAAGGCTGAAGTTTTCCGGTTGAATTGGGCGCATTACCCATGATCACAAACAGCTTGACGGTTGGAATCTGCTCGACCAGCGGCTCCAGAATCGGCACCAGATCGCCATCGATAAAAATTATTTTATCTTCGGCATCGTTGATAATAAACGTCAACTGCTCCGCGAAAAGCCGGATATTGAGCGTATGCAGCACAGCTCCCATACAGGGGATAGCAAAATATAGCTCCAGATGGCGAGCGGTATTCCAGCCAAATGTCGCAACCCGATCACCGGATTGAACCCCGGCTTTTTGAAGCGCATGCGCCAGTTGCATCGTGCGCTTTCCCCACTCTGCGTAGGTATACCGTTCCATCCCTGATTCGGTCCGTGTAACAATTTCTTTTCGACCAAAAAAGCTTGTAGCGCGATTAAAGGCGTGTTGCAACGTCAAAGGGAAATCCATCATCAAACCTTGCATGTGACCCTCCTGTATCAACAAAGGACACCAAAGCGATCTGCGCCCGCAGAGACGGGTAATCTAGATAGATATATTCTACCTATTAGCTCGTCACAACACAAGGAATTAGCTAACCTCTACAAATATTGCCTGCTTACTTAAAGCCACAGACCTACAAGCGGCAACACCCCTTGACCGGGACGCAACTCTGCGCCCACATCTTCTTTACATGGGTGTCGTTCATTTTTTTGCGGGATGTTGAAGAAGGACAATTCACAAGAACGTCTTTGTTTTCTTTGTCTACTCAATTAGATCCCATTTTTTTAAAATATGGTGTGGTTTTTGGACCAGTTTTTGGAAGATCGAAGAAATTCGCTCCAGGGATGAGCAGATTCCTTCGCAAAAAAATGAATCACCCCCCCTGATATATTGATTAATCCATATAAATTAGATAGCTAACTATTACAAGACCCTTCGCAACGGCGCTCTTGCGCCTCCTGGATGCTTTACAAGTAAGCAGCAATGAAAAGCTTCAACATTGGAACGTTCCCGCTGTGAGCGGTGCTAGCAACGATAGTACTGGCTTCTTAAGCGCGTTCAGTCAGCGAAGTGAATGGTGTAGCATTTTCATTTGAGAGAGCCATCAGGGGAAGAAAGATCATGGTACAGGCACCAACAGATAATTGGGATCAGGAAGATGTTGAGAGGATGGCAGGGGCGCTGCAAAAAATCGCACAAGAACTGGCCGATCCTTTCTTTGCTGAACTGTTATTTGATCAGCTAGCGGACGTGGTTTTCTTTATCAAAGACCTGGCTGGGCGCTATGTGGTGGTCAATCGGACATTGATGCTGCGATGTGGATTTCAGCATAAGAGCGAACTGCTGGGGCATGCTCCGCAGGAGGTGTTTCCGGTTGAATTTGGGATGCGCTACGCGGACCAGGATCGGGATGTGCTCAAGCATGGGCAGTTCATCCATAACCAGCTAGAACTGCATCTCTATACGAGCAGAAGGCCAGGATGGTGTCTGACGGATAAGATTCCGCTGCTTGACCGGGAGGGGAGAGTGATCGGGCTGGCAGGCATATCGCGGGATTTGCGAGTGCCGGACCAGGATCATCCGACATATCAGCGGGTTGCGGATGTCGTGAGCTCTATCCAGCGCCGTTATGCGGAGCCGCTCAGGTTGGAGGAACTGGCCGCGATTGTCCAGGTATCGGTGGCGCAGCTTGAACGCTATATGCAACGCATCTTCGATCTAACCCCCAAGCAACTGATCATCAAAACCAGGATCGAGGCCGCTGCCCGTCTGCTTGAGGGAGAGCAGAGCGTTGCCGAAATTGCCTACGCTTGCGGATATACCGACCACAGCGCTTTTTCACGACAATTTAAAGTCACGACCGGGCTCTCCCCGACGGCATACCGAGAGTTAAGGCGCGGTGGGGACGTGTAAGGGCTCTGCCCTTACAACCCGGCAGGGGAACCAGTTCCCCTGCACCCCTTATTAATGAACAGTGGGTTCAGGGAGGCGCAGCTTCCCTGGCGGGAGCTTGAGGGCAGCG
>DASSXK010000251.1:0-3131 GCA_035703945.1 Ktedonobacteraceae bacterium
CCGAGAGCTTGTCCATGCCTGCGCTTACTGGACACTTTTGCTCTGCCAGTTCAATGCGCTTGCCCAATTCCCCAACGGGGATAACTACTGGAAGCGTTACAAAATGTGCCAACGCTTCCTGACGCGCTTTGAAAGCTTCGCTCAGGCAACCAGAGAGTTCGGTTATCTGGAGGAACTCGGCTCGCTATTCCAGGCAATGGCAAAGACCCTGCAAGCACGCTGGCCCGCCCAATCCCAACCACTTCCCATCTATCCCGCGTTCTTAAAAGACAATCAGAAATAGCTAAAACAACTCTGAAAATTAAAATTCAAGAAAGAGGTTCGGATGTCATCGCGGGCTGGTTCTCGCCACTCCGCGAACGTACAATGGCTGCTGAGCTGATTTCACCTCAGCAACCATAAAAATGCATAGTCATAGGGGGTAATTCTTGGAGAGCCGGTTTGGAAATTCTCTATCTTTGTAGGCGTGCCAGGCGCTCATTATCTTGTTTTAGTCGCGCTTCAGCCTTTACAAGTAGCTCCGCAACGCGCTCCTGTGGCCAGATAACCACGCCATCATCATCGGCAATTACCAGATCGCCATCACGTATCACCTTGCCACCAATTGAGACCGTACCACCCACGATGGCAGGTCCATTTTTCTTTGGCGCAGTTGGCGTGACGCCGCGACACCATACTGCGAAGCCCATTTCACGGATCTCACGGGAATCGCGTACTAGTCCATCGGTAACGAGGCCCGCGATACCGCCATTCTGCATTTCCAGTGCCATCAATCCGCCCACAGTAGCAGTACGTGATGTGCTACCACCAGCTACGACAAGGACTGTACCTGGAGCAGGTAAGTTCTCTAACACTTTGCGAACAGACAAATTATCATCCTGACTCATCAGGACCACATAAGCAGGACCCGCAACTAACGAGTTTGCTTGTAGAGTCAGTATATTGTTGGGGAGAACACCTTCACCTTCACTGGCGTCCGATGCAAGGGTCGCGTTAAGCCACGCTGGAATTTTTTCCATAAATCATTGCGCCTACCTCTCATAGGTTTTTTGCTCGTTTGCTCAGTATATCTCTCATTAAATAGAATTGCAACGCTATACAACGGCCTGCTACCATGCTTTACGCAACGACCGAAGCAACGACTGCATAGACGAGTATAAGCAAGTAGGCAATATTTGTAAAGTACAACCTCAATTAAAGGCTAAACTTCAATTGCTTATCAGCAGACTCAACGCCTCAAAAAATCGCCCTATATCTTCCTTCGTGTTATATAAATGAGGCGAGACACGAATGGATGAACCTCGCACGCTCACAAAGACATTGCGCTTCATCAATTCCGAGGTCAGATTTGCCGGTAGCCCAGCAGCTCGTCGCAAGCCGATGATATTGCCAGAACGCAACTCGGCAGGGACAGTCAAAAAACCCAGCGCGACGGCTTCCCGTTCGATCTCTGCCGTCAAAGCCTTCAATGTTATGTTAATTTCGGGAACCTGCCATGTCAGGATCTGTCGAAGGGCGGCAATCACCATTGGAAGCAGAATAAAGTTACTCCGCTCACCCACATCAAAGCGCCTGGCACCAGGCTGGTAGCCGGAGCGATAGTTCACCAGTTGCGAAAAATCTTCGCTGCCCTCGCGTCCAATCCAGGTGTATTCAAGAGGAATCCCCTCGCGATATTTCGGCGCAACATACAGAAAACCCATTGAGTACGGCCCCAACAGCCATTTATAAGTCGCCGCAACCAGAAAATCCGGACGAATCTCGCTAAGATTGAAAGGATAAGCTCCCAAAGATTGCGTCACATCCAGAACCAGGGCGGCCCCAACCTCGTGAGCACGTTTGCTCACCTGCCGTAAATCGATCAGGCTGCCATCGGTCCAGTGGCAATTAGGAAGTGCAACGATGCCCGTCTGCTCGTTGATGGTTGCAAGCACGACCGGGGTCCAATCTCCATTTTCGGGACGCTCAACGGTCTCGATCGTCGCTCCACAGCGCGCGGCCATTTCGCGCCAGGGATAGACATTGGCCGGAAACTGCTCTGCTAGCACCACAATGCTCTGCCCCTGCTTCAGCGGAAGATTGGCGACCGCGACACCGATCCCATAGCTGGCGGAGGGAATCAGGGCCACACCATCTGCATCAGCCTCGATCAGTTGGGCGAAGAGTTGGCGAGCGATTTCAGCGTCTTCAAAGAAATCTTTCGTATAAATATTCCAGGGCTGCGACTTCCTCTCGACCGCCTGCTGCCCGGCCTCACGCACCGACCGCAGCAAAGGCGACATATACGAACAATTCAAATAAGCGATCTCTTCGGGTATCTCAAACAGGGCGCGTTGACTTCCAAGCATTGCGTTACGCCTTTCTAGCTACCTTGCTCTCATTCAACAAATAGAAAACAGCGCGTGAATGGCTTGCTATTTCCCCGTTGGCCGAGAAATCAACACCACAACGCTGCGATTTTTAGCGAGATACGTTGTGCCATCAATCCTGTTTTCGGGGCGTGAAGTATCAAAGTTTTCCTCGATATCGTCAGGAGAGGGCAGCGAGGTATCCACCACACGGTTCCATTGGCGACCTGCGATAGACGGCAGATCAAAATCAAGATCCTGCCAATACATGTTGAGAATCACATGAATATCCACATCTTCGGGCGAATCTTCTTCGGCAAAGCTACCAAGCGTATAGGCCAGCACACGAGAGCCTGGATCGTCCCAGCCGGGACTAAACAAACGGCAGCCATGCCAGGTTACATCTGGCAGACCCCGACTATTCGATTCACCCGTAAAGAATTGATCTCGCCTCAACGTGGCCTGACGCTTGCGGAAGGCAATCATCTGCTTGAAGAAGCGAAACAGACCCTGGTTAGCTTCCGCACGTTTCCAGTCAAACCAGCTTATTTCGTTGTCCTGGCAATAGGCGTTGTTATTGCCCTGCTGTGTCCGCCTGGCCTCGTCGCCTCCCAGAATCATCGGCACACCGATAGATAGCAGCAAAATCGCGGCAAAATTTTTGAGCTGACGCAGGCGCAGCGCCTCAATCTCGGGATCATCCGTTTCGCCTTCAACGCCACAGTTCCAGCTTAAATTTTCATTGATGCCATCCGTATTGTTCTGGCCGTTGCCCTCGTTGTG
>DASSXK010000270.1:0-3431 GCA_035703945.1 Ktedonobacteraceae bacterium
AGGCCTTTAACTTCTATGTCACCAAAAATATCTCCTTTGCCGATGCCTTCAATGCAGCTTATATGCTAGCTCAAAAGATACCAAGCGTCTATAGTTGGGATGAAGCTTTCGATAAGATTGAGGGCATTGTCCGTTTGGAGCCAGAAGCAGAATAGCCAACTCACTGCAACACTCATCTTCTCCGTTCGTAATACCCACAGATAAAGAATAGCAAACATCGAAACAGAAAGGACCCCATGACCAACATCACAACATCAACCGAGCTTATTCCACGAGAGATTCTATTTGGCAACCCGGACAAAACCAGCCCGGAGATTTCACCGGACGGCACTAAGATGGCCTACCTCGCCCCGGTTAACAACGTACTCAACGTCTGGGTGGGCACTGTCGGCAGCGACAACTATCAGCCCGTCACCGAAGATGAAGATAGAGGCGTGCGCTTCTACTTCTGGGCGCAAGATAACAAGCACATTCTCTACATTCAGGATGTCGGCGGCAATGAGAACTGGCGTTTGTATGCCACCAGCCTCGAAAACAGGGAAACACGAGACCTGACCCCCTTTGAGAACGTGCAGGCGCAGATTATCAAGCATGACAAACACTTTCCCAACGAATTGCTGATCGGTATGAACAAAGAGAACCCGCAGGTTCACGACGTCTACCACCTTGACCTGACCTCCGGTGAACTTACACTGGTCGCCAAGAATCCAGGCAATATCATGGGCTGGGTCGCTGATGCCCATTTCAAAGTACGCAGCGCAATCACAGCATTGCCCGATGGTGGCTCCGAACTACTCATTCGCGAGGACGAAGACGCCGCATGGCGCACACTGGTTAGTTGGGATGCCGATGACAGCCTCACCAGCAGCCCTGTTGGTTTCACCCTGGATGGTCAGTCGATCTATCTACAGGACTCGCGTAACGTCAACTCCGGTCGCCTCGTCAAGCTAAACATTGCCACAGGTGATATAACTGTTATTGCTGAAGACCCACAATACGACGTGGGCGATGTAATGATTCATCCTGATACCCACGAAGTTCAGGCCGTCGCTTTCGACAAGGACCGCAAGGAGTGGCTCGTGTTGGATGAGTCCATAAAAATGGATTTTGACAACATTCAGGGCATCCACCGAGGCGACTTTTTCGTCATCAGCCGTGACGACGCCGATATAACCTGGATTGTGGCCTTTACGGTCGACAATGGGCCCGTGCCATTCTATGCCTACGATAGGAAAAGCCAGCAAGCAACCTTCCTCTTCGACAATCAACCTGCATTGAACAAGTATACGCTTGCAACGATCGAACCCATCTCCTTTACGAGCAGGGATGGTCTAACTGTTCATGGCTATCTGACCTTGCCACCGGGAGAGCGCAAGACCAACCTGCCGCTGGTACTCAATGTCCATGGTGGCCCCTGGGCGCGCGATGCCTGGGGCTATCGTCCAGATGCCCAATGGTTTGCTAACCGGGGGTATGCTTGCTTGCAAGTGAATTTCCGCGGCTCCACAGGCTATGGCAAAGATTTCCTCAATGCGGGTAACAAGGAATGGGGACGTAATATGCACAACGATCTGGTCGATGCCGTGCAGTGGGCAATCGATCAGGGCATTGCCGATCCGAAAAAGGTTGCTATCTTTGGTGGTTCCTATGGCGGCTATGCTGCCTTGGTGGGAGCAACGTTCACGCCCGACCTCTTCTGCTGTGCAGTCGATATTGTGGGTCCAAGCAACCTCATCACGCTGATTCGAACCATCCCCCCATATTGGTCGACCTTCCTGGCAACCTTCCACAAGCGGGTCGGTAATCCTGACACAGAGGAAGAGTTTTTGAAATCACGTTCGCCGCTGTTCAAGGTCGATCAGATCAAGATTCCTATTCTTATCGGGCAGGGAGCCAATGACCCGCGTGTGAAACAGGCCGAGTCCGAGCAGATTGTTGCAGCTATGAAGAGTAAGGGCATTGACTACGAATATATGCTCTTCCCTGATGAGGGGCACGGTTTCGCCAAGCCGGAAAATCGGCTCAAGTTTTTTGCAGCGGCGGAGAGGTTTCTCGCTAAGCACTTGGGCGGTCGCTTCGAGGAAGCTGCTGAGAAGTAGAGAGGGTTTTAAGGAATTTATTGCGGCGTCCTGCCTGAAGGACAGGATGCCACAAAAAATACTCTACATCAACGTTCTCTTGATGAATATATAAATGGATTGAGTACATCCTCATACTCAAACAATTCCTCAGTTGTGAAGAATCGTTTCACCTCTACCTCAGCAGTCTCTAACGAATCCGAAGCATGCACAAGATTTGCCTGGACACTCATCGCAAGGTCGCCGCGTATCGTGCCTGGTTCGGCTTCGCGTGCCTTTGTAATGCCACACAGAAGGCGTACAGTATTAATACAATCTACCCCTTCCCAAACACAGGCGATTACTGGCGTGCGGCGCATGAACCCCTTGATCTCTGCAAAAAAGTCACGTCCACGCAGATGGCTATAATGTTCATCCAGTAGCTCATCGGGTAACATCATCATTTTTATGCCAACCAGCTTCAGCCCCTTACGTTCAAACCGTCCGATGACCTCACCTATCAGGTCCCTTTGAATAGCATCAGGCTTAATAAGCACTAACGTATGTTCCATAAAGCATTCTTCCCTTCTTTATTCATAGGTGATCAGATTACCTATGCAGCGACTCGAGCACCGCCGCAATTTCACGGCGTATACGGTCGTTGTTCACAACTTCGCTGTGGACCTTCTCCCAGCCATGCATGATCGTCGTATGATCGCGCCCACCAAGCTCCATACCAATCTGGAACAGCGAGGCATCAGTCTCCTCGCGCATCAGATACATCGCTACCTGGCGCGGCCAAACAATCTCGCGATCACGCTGTTTTCCCCTTAGTCGCTCAGCATCGATATTGTAGTAGCGACAGACACCTTCCAACACCTCCATTATTGTCAATGACGAGACAGGTTTGCTATCGCTATAGATATGCTCAAGCGCCTGAGCCGCCAGATTCACGGAGAGCGGAGCATCGTGTAAGGTGGCATAGGCAATCACACGATTGAGAGCACCTTCCAGTTCGCGTACACTGCTACAATCGGGGCGCGCAATATACTCCATCACCGACGTAGGAATAGCAAAACGCAACGACTCGGCCTTGGAGCGCAGGATCGCCTGGCGATGTTCATAATCCGGTGGCTGCACATCGGCCAACAATCCCCACTCGAAGCGCGACCGTAAACGGTCCTGCAAACTATGAATCGCCTTGGGCGGCCGGTCACTAGTGACAACGATCTGCTTACTTGCATCATGGAGCGCATTGAATGTATGAAAAAACTCCTCCTCGGTCGACTCTTTGCCGGCAATGAACTGGATATCATCGACCAGCAAGATATCGATCTGGCGGTATTTCGTGCGAAACTCCTCCGTTTTCTGAAA
>DASSXK010000324.1:0-5205 GCA_035703945.1 Ktedonobacteraceae bacterium
TATCGCCATAAAAACCATATGCCAGCGCAAGGTCAGCCAATGCGATAGCCAGCACCGGACGCCTTTCAGGTGTTCGTAAAGTATCAAGGATATTCTCATACATTTCGATCGCGGTCTCAGCCTCACCAACGTTGAATTTCCAGTTTGCCAGTCGCATATGGCTACTCAGATAGCGCTGAGGATCGGAAAGGGTTTGCGAAAGATTGTATGCCCTCTGAAAGAATTCTCCGGCCCGACGTAAATCTCTCCCGGTCCACAGAATTCCGATGTCCATCAGCCCGTCCCACTCTGCTACACGATCACCCGTGGCCCGTGCTGCGAGCAGCATCTGCTCAAAATCAAGCTGGGATTCCTCGAAGTTACCAAGGAATTCATGGGCCTGCCCGCGTAGATGATAGAGTGCGATCGTATCCACCTGAGAAAGATGACTGGCCGCCTCAATGGCACGCGTAAGCTGATCCAGGGCCGCACGAGAGGAGAACAGCGCCAGCGCCCTCTCACCGGCCTTACGGGCATACTCCTGGGCCTGCTCCCATTCCTGCGCCTGATAATAGTGGTAAGCCAGATCCGCCATATGCGCATCCAGGGATGAGGCATAGATCTGCGCTATCGTTTTAGCGATCTTCAGATGCAACGATTTACGCTTAAGCGCCAGCAACCCCTGATACACACTTTGCTGTATCAGAGCGTGGCGAAACTCGCATTGTTCGCCCGAAATATCAACCAGCAGTTGGCTCACAATCAGGATCTCAATTCCCTTCATCAATTCCACTTCAGCGTATCCCATCAAGGCCTGCAACAGGGCAATATCTACCTTCCGGCCCAGGACGGCGGCCAAAGATAGCATCTCTCGCTCGGCTTCGCCCAACAGGCTGATCCGCTGCTGTACTGCATCGAAGATACTGCCTGGAATATGCAACTGTGTCAGTGGCTTGCGGTCCCAGATTCCTCCTGCGAAGAAGATCTCGCCCCTCGCCAGCAAAGACTTCAACACCTCTTCGACAAAAAATGGATTTCCTTCGGTCAACTGATACAGAGCTTCCATAAAGTCGCGGCGCACGGGTTTCTTCATCCGAAAAATTGACCGTACCATCGCCTGGACCTCTTCAGCCGTGAGCGGCTCAAGCACAATCTTACGGGCCGAGCGCTCCCGATCCAGCCCGACCAGAAAACGTTGGAGAGCAGGCAACCTCTCCTCGCTACGATATGTAAGCAGTAGCAAGAACGAACGCGCCCCAAGATAGCGACGTAAGAAACTCAGGAACTCCAGGCTGGTATCGTCGCTCCAATGCAGGTCTTCAATTATTAGAACAAGCACTCGCTCTCCAGCCTGTTCAAGCAAAAAATTAGCCAGTGTTACAAAGAGGCGGCGTTTCTCTTGTTCGGGCTCCAGTGGAGCGGATGGCCGTTGTTCTGGCAGCCAGAACCGAAGTTCCGGCAGGATCTTGAGTATTTCGGGGGCAAAAGGGAGCAGTTTCGGCAAGGTTTCCTGACGAGAAGCAGGATTCAGGAGGGTCCGCAGCAAATCGACCAGTGGCGAAAAGGGCAAGTCAATATCCTGCTCAAAGCAAGCTCCCTGCAAGATGCAGGCATTTTCTCGTTCAAAACGCGACCGTACTTCCGCTACTAATCGCGATTTACCAACTCCCGCTTCACCCGAAAGATAGACCAGCTTTCCCTGGCCGGCGCGAGCCTGCGCAAAGATATTCTCAAGCGAGGTAAGCGTTGCCTCTCGTCCAATCAGTACAGGTGAAACGACAGAGGTGTCAATCGATATCGCCATACTCGTCACCTTAACTGGTTTTATATTTTATATTCTGCTCCTTCCAGGCCAGCCCTGAATGTACCAACCTGTGGGCAGATTCATTTCTATCACCCTTTAGTTGCTATAATCTCACTTACTATGATCAGCTATTATTATAACCGAAGAAAAGCGAAGAGTACCTATTTTGTGATAATTTTCTCACCAGAAAGAGACAATCTTGTCAAGCAAGTAGATAGCACAAAAAGATCAAAAAATGAAAAAGCTCTGCATTTGTGATTTAATACAAGCAGCCTAAAAGAAAGGACTTGTTATTGATGAATTTCTCTGGCCCTACCTTTGAATCAAACTTTTTCCAGATAGAGCAAGTCGCCGATGGAGTCTATGCCGCCATCATTCAGGCAGGCAGAGGAGCCTGGGGCAACGCTGGCATCATTGATCTTGGCGCAAAAACGCTGCTCTTCGACTCCTTTTTTACACCACAAGCCGCTCAGGATCTACGTCGAGCAGCCGAGATACTGACGGGTAGAGCACCCAGCTATGTCATCAACAGCCACTTCCATGCCGATCACGTATTCGGTAATCAGGTCTTCGACGATGCTCTGATTATTGCGACTCCCAAAACCTCAGAACTGATGAGCATCGATCTTCCCGCCATCATCGAAGAGACTCGTTTAAACCCACATGCCTCAGAAAACATCAAGACAGATATTGAAGATCCCCGCCTTCGCAAAGACAGGGAGGCACTTGCAGGCGAGTACCGGGCAATAGAAACGGCCCTCCCCATACTCAAAGTGCGACTTCCAGATATGACATTTGAACAACGACTGGTTTTTCAAGGCACAAAATATACAGCAGAACTCCTGTCATTTGGCGGCGGCCATACACCCAGCGACTCCATGCTCTATATTCCCGACATTGCCACGGCCTTTACAGGCGACCTCGTCCAGGTCGAGTTCCACCCCTCGATGAACACGGCAAATCCAGAAGAATGGCTGAATATCCTTGATCAGTTAGGCGGCTTGCAGTTGAAACATGTGATTCCGGGACATGGCAAGGTTGGTACAGGGGAACATGTAAAAATCATGCAGCAATATCTGCTAGATCTTCGCCAACTGGTCTTGCAAAGCAGGCAAGGCAGCGCAACGTCAGAATATCTAGAGACAATTAATGAGCCGGATAAATATTCAAACTGGTCTGCCTCGCCGATATTTCAGCAAAACCTGCGCAATATGGATCGCTGGTACAGATGAAAATAAGTCCATCCATCTCTTCTCTGACCGCTTTCATCTTTTGATGTACTCACGCTTGAAGAAGTTCAGAACCCGTATCGCCTTCGGCGGCCTGTTTCAAGTACCTGTTGCGGGTCAGTAACAGCCCTCGCATGTAGCGTGTCAGGAAAAGCGCCTCGGCCAACCTTCCAAGCACACCCAGGGGAGCGGAGAAGGTAAAGAGGTCAAGCATAAGCGTCCCTGATGACTGAGGAATAAATTCATGGATATGGGTTATTTCCTTGAAGGGTCCTTGCATCATTTCATCGGTAAAACGGTATGGTCGATCATAGGTTGTGATTTTCGTGGTCAGATGTTGCTTGATACCAAAATGGACCGCCTCCCAGGTAACAGTATCATCAAGTTTCATCAGACCTGAGGTCACGCCAGCTATCGGGCGCTCATGGGTATGCGCAACAGAGAGGCGATGCAGATCAACACTTAGCGATAGATCAAAACACCGCTCGGGGGAGGCAGCGATCAAGGTTTCCAGTCGAATCGTAGGCATACACGTTATTATCCATCTATGACAATAGTCCACTACCTCTAAGGCAGCAGCGATAGCTTTCCGGTCACAGCATCCACCTCTTCAACCGGGGCGGGGCCAATTCCCAGGCAGGTGATTGTCCCCGCCTCCACGACCGTTTTTCCGGCATCGTGTATCAGGCAGGCTGGCAGATGAGCCTTTTGCGCGGCCTCATGCAATTCGAGCAGGGCGGCCTCGTCAGCCACCTCCAGCACTATTTTCGGCATACCCACTTGCAACCAGCTTATCTGGTTCTCTGGGGGACTCTCCAGCAAGCTCGCGACCGCCGCGTGCGCGACCTGGGCCGCCAGCTTTCCCGTGGGCAGCCGCAGCGCCCGGTTAACTACTATTACCTGTTTCAAAGTGTATCTCATCCTTCTCGTTTTTATCTGATTTATACAAATTGTAGTATATTTAATGGAATCTGTGCCAGGATTCTTTAGGATATGAGCACATTGCTGCTCTTTTGGCCGCTTAATCGGCTCTTTGGAACTGTGCAAACTTAGTGTAATCACATTTACAGCAAATCCAAGCCGGGCTGCTTTCCATACGAATGGAAAGCAGCCCGGAAAACATCTTTTTCCTCTTTCTCTCGCTGTTTCTCTGTGAATATTTCCTGACAAAGATTAATTTGCAACCTCTATGCTCTCCCCTTTACGCCCGAAGGCAAAGATGAGACCTCCGATGAGAACCAGAGCAATCACTAGTCCCGAACCAAGCCAATCCAGTTTCAAGACCATCATGATAACTGCGCCCAACGCGGCCAGGACCGGGATAGGCATGTAAGCCCGGAGCACCGGGTTAGAGATGGCTTCCCTGAGAGCGGGGGAGATCTCACCCACGGGCGCGGCTTGCGCTGCTATACGTATGGCCTTCATGCGGGGTCCGTTAATCACGGGTCCCAGGATACCCAGGAGAACGAGTAAGCCCAGCGAAAGCTCGATCCAGGCATGCCCCCATCCCCATGCCGTCAATGTCAGCACGAGGCCACTGATGAGAATGAATCCAGCAGCAACCGGCAAACCCACGTCAATCACACGGCTGAGTGTGAGCCATTCATGAACCTGGGTCGTCGTCTTCGCCGCACGCACTCGAGACACGACGGCGAACTCCAGGCTGAGAGCGATAAACAGGCCGATCACGCCCACAATGTGAAGTAGAAGAATAAAAGGATAAAGTGTCATGATGTTTACCTCCTGATGAGTAATTCTGTTTACCTTTGTTTGTTTTATTACCTTTGGTAAATAAAAATGGCTCTTTTACCCAGGTTCGCTCCTGATGGAATAAACCTGGAGAGAGGCTCCCGGTTCGGAAGGGGAAGCCGGGCGAGATCTATCTACCCGCCTCACGTTCCCAGGCCAGCAGCATGTCCTGAATTGCTCGTTCGAATAAGCGGGTTGCCTGCTCCTGCCCACCGCGAATGCGGTCTGCCAGCGTGAGCGTCACTAGCCCATGACCTGTCCCCCAGAGGATATTCACTCGGTCGGCCAGGTGTTCTGTGGACCAACCATGAGAATCAAGGACATCTTTGACGGTCAGTGTTACTACATCCTCTATTTGGAGGCCCTCTTTCTCTGGCTCTGAGATGCTGAAAGTGACGCCGTCCAGACCATACATCAAGCGGTAGAGTTCAGGATAACGCCAGG
>DASSXK010000407.1:0-8794 GCA_035703945.1 Ktedonobacteraceae bacterium
CTTCGATACCATTATTTACGATCTCGAATCTGATGAGTAGAGGAGAAAGCCAGGGAAATACATATGAGAGTGGAGAAGATCGAGTTTTTTCCATAACCGTTGCCACCCTATGAATATTAGCTTTTTATAGAGGCGTTAAAGGTTTTTCTTTCCTTATACTATCTGCCCATTGTTCATTTTGACACACTCTGTGAGACTATTTACTGTGGCTACCACTATATCGGGTTATGAGGTTACTGTCAAGAAAAGCTGATTCATTGAAACTGCCGGAATTTGATTAACGAGTGGATGCTTGCACCTCTTATGCTCCTTTGCAGGATTTCTTAATCATTTTACACAATAGTCTATAGCCTGGTTCTGGCAGTAAGGTTGATTGCATCTGTATTTCCATTTGAACAATTTCTTCGGACACTTGCTATGAGAATCCCACTGCCTATGCTAAAATTGACCTGATTTAGATCATGATAGTATGTGACGGAGGCGGAATTGAAGAAGCTTGTGAAGGGTGGAGAGACAAGCAAGGTTGAGTTAAAGTTAGCTGCTCCTCGGGCGGCCGATTTAGCCGAGAGGCTCGGTGGAATGGCGAACGCCAGCGGGGGGTTGTAATTATTGGGATTGAGGACGCGAATCGTAAGGTGGTGGGCGTGCCAGATGAGCGAATTGGAGAAACGATGGATGTCATCCTACGGGTATCCCGCCAAGTGATCGAGCCAGAACTAGTATTCGATCCTCCTGAGCCAGAGGTCTATTAAGCGGCGAGAAGCCCGCGACCGGAAGGGGAAATCCTCTTGGGTCGTGGGCTTCTCTCTTTTGCTGGACCCTGGCAACTGCGTACACTCGTGGCCCTTTCAGGCCTTCTTTATAGAACTACAGTTGACAGAAAAGTTGACAGGAACACTGGTAGAAAACCGGGGATTTTCGTGGACGACCGTGGAAAAACAAAAGCGCCTCAAGCCGCTTCTTACGTGCCTTGAGACGCCTGTTCTGGTCCATCAGGTGCCGGTGGGGAGATTCGAACCCCCAACCCTTGCGGGATCTGTTTTTGAGACAGACGCGTATACCGTTCCGCCACACCGGCCTGCTGGGATATAGTAGCCTATCCAGGCCCGATTGTCAATAGGTTTATGACTCATCTTTATCGACTTTGGATATTTTGTCCGGATCTGCCCAATCTACCTCTACCCTCTGCTTGATCTACTCCTATACAAAGAACCCCATACATGACAAAAGAGAGGTCCTGGTGGGGAGATTCGAACCCCCTACCAGGACCTCTCTTTTCTGCGTGTGCATGTATGAGAGGACTTTCTCAAGTGTTGAGAGAATAGTCCTCTGCCACCGCCGATTAGACCAGACTTGCCTCTGCCTTCTCAAGCAGGCCGAATTCGCCGATCGAGCGGAACTTCTGATAACGCTGCTCCAGCATCGTCTCAAGATCCAGACTCTGGATCTCGGCTAGATGCTTCAGCAATGCTACCTTTAGATTGTCAGCCGTCGTCTGGAAGTTGCGATGGGCACCACCCAGAGGCTCCGGGACGAGATCATCGACCAGCGCGGCCTCTTTGAGTTCTTTTGCTGAGATCCGCATCGCTTCCGCCGCCTGGGGAGCAAAGACCTTGTCGCGCCAGAGGATCGAGGCCGCCGCCTCAGGCGCAGCAACCGTGTAGATCGAGTTTTGCAACATCAAAAGCCGGTCCGCGAGACTGATTCCCAGAGCACCACCGCTGCCACCTTCGCCAATGATCACGGCGATGATCGGCGTCTTCAGACGGGCCATCATATACAGGTTGGCGGCGATCGCCTCGGACTGGCCGCGCTCCTCGTCTTCAAGACCCACAAAGGCTCCACTGGTATCGATCAGACACACCACTGGAATGTGGAACTTTTCGGCCTGTTTCATCAAGCGACCGGCTTTGCGATAGCCTTCCGGCCGGGGCATACCAACGTTGCGGTATTGCATGTCCTTTAGATCGCGGCCTTTTTCCTGGCCGATGATCATCACGCGTTGATCGTCCAACATGGCGGGACCACCCATGATGGCATGGTCGTCGGCGAAGTTTCGATCTCCATGCAGTTCAAAGAAATCTTCGAAGATCAAACGCAGGTAATCGGTCGTATGGGGACGGTCCTTATGGCGAGCGACCTGAACGGTCTGCCAGGCGTTAAGATTTGTATAGATCTCGGCCGTCTTTGTCCCGAGTTCCTGTTCGAGCTCCTGGAGATGTTTCTGCTCATCCGGCTTGAGTCGATCCTTCTTCTTTTGCAATCCAAGGATTCTTTTCTCAATCTCTGCCAGGGGCTTTTCAAATTCTAAATCGTAAGCCATTCTTTTCCTTCTTTAGGTTACCTGGTCTTTGGGAGCTTGGTGCTTGTCTGTACAGTGTCTCCATTGACGGCATTCGAACTCGCGTTGATTGTGCCAGCGGGATTCTGTGCGTACAGGCGAAGCAGTTGGGCCAGGGTTGAGCGCAGGTCGCGTCTATGAACAACAGCGTCGATCATTCCATGCTTCAGCACAAATTCGGAATTGACCGTGTTTTCCGGGAGCTTCACATGCATGAAGTCTTCAATTACGCGTGGACCTGCGAAGCAGACCAGCGCGCCCGGCTCTGCGAGGGCGACATCACCCAACATCGCGAAGCTGGCGGTGACACCACCCGTAGTTGGATCGGTAAGCAAGCTAAAATAGGGTAGCCCCAGCTCGCCCAGCTTGGCGAGGGCAGCCGAGGTTTTTGCCATCTGCATCAACGAATACAGTCCCTCCTGCATCCGGGCGCCACCGGAGGCGGTCGAGATCAGGACAGGCACGCGATTATTGATGCCAAACTCAATTGCGCGGGTGATTTTTTCGCCCACGACCGAGCCCATGCTTCCACCGATAAAGCGGAAATCCATGATTGCCAGCGAGAGAGGAAGGTTCTCAATCGTGGCGTGACCGCTGACCACGCCTTCGTTCAGTTCCACCTTCTCGCGCTCTTCGGCCAGCTTCTCTGCATAGGCTTGTGAGCGGCTGACAAACTTGAGTGGATCGGTCGAGATAAGATCGGCGTCGAGCTCAACGAAACTGTCCTTGTCGGCCAGCAGCTCGATGCGCTCGTAGGCCGTGAGCTTGAAATGGTATTCGCAACGCGAACAGATTTTGAGATTCTTCTGCCAGTCACGCCCGTAAAGCAGCTCTTTACATCGGGGACACTTGACGGCGAGATTCCCACCCGGCGGCACGCCGGGTCTGCCGAGTTTGCCTGAAATCCTGTTTGTCGCTGAAATGGCGGCTTCTTTGACCATGCTTCTCTCCTCGTTAATCTTGCGCGAAGAGCGCAGACACGAAACTTGTTGGATCAAATGGGGCAAAGTCGGTAACTTTCTCGCCTGTTCCAATAAACTTGATCGGGACATCGAGATCGTCAGCGACAGCAAAGGCAAAGCCACCTTTCGCAGTGCTATCTAATTTGGTTATAATTACCCCGGTTAAACCGATATCCTCTGCGAACTTGCGTGCTTGTAGCAAGGCGTTCTGACCATTTGTGGCATCCATGACGATTAACAACTCGTGAGGACCGTCAGGCAGGAGCTTTTGGATAATCTTATTGATCTTGCGCAGCTCTTCCATCAGGTTCGCCTTACTATGCAACCGTCCGGCTGTATCGACAATTAAGACATCGCTGTTACGGGCTGTTGCGGCCTGGATTGCATCATAGACAACCGCTCCAGGATCGGAGCCGGGCTGCTGGCTGATGACAGGCACGCCAATCCGTTCGCCCCAGACCTTAATTTGATCAATAGCGGCGGCGCGGAAGGTATCGGCGGCGGCCAGTGTGACGCGATGTCCTTGTCGGGTGAGAAGGTAGGCCATTTTGGCTATACTGGTGGTTTTTCCTGAGCCATTGACGCCGATGACCAGGAAAACGGTCAGAGGGGAGTTCTTCGAGAAGTTCAATGGGGATGAAGCTCCAAGAAGTTTGGCAAGTTCTTCACGCAAAGCGCGTTGAACCTGCGCACCCGTACGCATCCGTTCCTCTGTGACTCTCTGACGCAAGTGCGTGATGAGCCAGTCGGCGGTGTTAGGGCCGACATCGGCCCCGATCAATGACTCCTCCAGATTATCCCAGAGGTCTTCAGTTATATCATCTTGTTTAAACGAATCACCCATCCGACTAAAAACCTGACGGGTACGGCTTAAACTATTTTTAAGCGGGGCACTGCGCTGCTCGTTCAGAGAGTCCCGTTCGACGCGCTCCTGAGCAGCAACTTCCTCGCGTTTTGGTTCCTCTTTGGGTTTCTGCCCAAAAAATCGATTGAGCACGTTGGCTTGACTCCTTCAGTGGCTTTATTCTGAGATACGCCCTTTATTTTAGCACATTCATCAAGCAGAGAACATGAGAGGCCGAACTTGTTTAGCCTTCTCGGAGGCCGAACGTGTATGGCCCCTCTCGTACGAATGCTTGTATATAGCTGCTTGTAAGCAATGAGGTTGCCTGGGGCGCAGGGCACAGCCCCACCGTTTCTCTCCTCCCCTGGCCGGCAGGCGGTAGGAAAGAAAAGAGTTTAAAAAAAAGAAAAGGCGTGAGCAAAAACTTGCCCTGCCTTTTCTTTTTTTCTTCATAGGATGTTTCAATCCCTCAATCACATCTCTTTCCTTTTAATTGTTGTTAAAAGGAGAGGGATTGCTTATGAGCGACTGCTACGGTACGAATGAAGTGACCCGTCGCTGATAGGCTCATTAATGATGATATCACCGTTACGGATCTTGATGTTGTACAGGCAAGAGGGATTTGTGCAGACCCAGGCCTTGTACTCGATGGAAGCTCCCTGGCTGCCGAAGTCCGAAAGCGGAACCAGATCACCTTCACTACATTTGCGACAACGGGGAAATGCGTTTTCCACGAAATCGCCTCCTTCCTTCTCTCTGGAGGGTAAGTATTCGCCTGCCTGACCAGATAAATCTGGTTAGATCGGGCGAAGAAGTTCGCCGAGGGGGAGCCTCCGCCGCTGCATCCGCGTCCCCACAGCAGTCATAGTCCATGCCGCCGCTATCATAACACATTTTGCATATCCTGTCAGCTTCCAGATGAAAAAATATTCACTCCTTCAGCCTGAAACCCCGGCATATTCGACTTTTTTCTGAATAATTATTCAGAAAAAGCCGCGAAAATGTATGCTTTGTCAGCTTTGCGGCCAGTATTTCTGCTCTCTGTTCTTAGCATAGCAGGTGGTACAAGTTCCGTCAAGCCGTTATTTTTTGTATTTGCATGTGCGTATGTTCAGACCCGTTCTGGGGAAAAATCCTCAGTTCTGGAAATGACTTCGCCCCTTCATTTCCTGGTTGGAATGATCTTTTTCTCTTGCGATTATCGTTATTATTTTTTGACTGACGCTTTAGAAAATCACTCCTGGTGCCGATTGGTACAGTGTTATCTCAGATGTTGGAATCAAAATTTTAAGGCCCTTTCCCTTTTTTGGCGCTTTTGGCATGGTTCTTGCTAGTACGGTGGTAGAGGGACAAATACCTACTGGTTATTCCCGAATGTGGAAGAGAAGAAGTTGTACTACTAAAAATTGCTTGATATGCAAAAGGTTTGTTCTAAAAGGAGATTTGGAATGGGAGCGCGAGTAACCAACAAGGTCTATACGAATTCTACTGCGATTGATTATAAGATCACTGAGACCCCTGCCCGACTTGAGACGGCACCAAAAGGTCGAGGCAAGAAGCCGTTTCAGGAACAGGATTTCTTTTTTGAGTTTGAGCCGCTCGATGAGAATGAGTTATTTGACGAGGTGGAGGAAGAAGAGGAAGGGCAAGATGATGAGCCCCAGGGGGCGATTGAGGATGTCGTCAAGCAATATCTGAAAGAGATTGGAACCTATCCCCTGCTGAAGGCCGAGCAAGAGCTGCAACTGGCCGAGCGGATCTCGAATGGCGATATGCAAGCCCGTAAGAAGCTGATTGAGACCAACCTGCGCCTGGTGGTTAGCATTGCCAAACGCTATACGAATCAGGGACTGCCGCTGCTCGATATGATCCAGGAGGGCAATATCGGTTTGATGCGGGCGGCCCAGAAGTTCGATTATCGCCGGGGCTTTCGCTTCAGCACCTATGCGACCTGGTGGATTCGTCAGGCCATCACGCGTTCGATCGCGGAGCACTCGCGCACGATTCATGTTCCGGTCCATGTTGTAGAGCTGATCTATAAGGTCAAGCGCGTTGCCCGCCGCTATTATCAGGATACGGGCATAGAGGCGACGCCGGAGCAGATTGCCTCCGAACTGAATCTGAGCAAGGATCGCGTCGTCGAGCTGCTCGATGTTTCAGACCAGCCGGTCTCGCTGGACGCGCCGGTGGCCGATGATGAGCAGTACCACCTGGCGGATGTCCTGGAGGATACGACGATGTCTGCACCAGTCAATCAGGAGGCTCAGAATTTGATTCGCCGCCATATCGAAGAGGTGATGGTTGTCCTGACCCCACGCGAGCGCACTATCATCGAGATGCGCTACGGCCTGAGCGATGGTTATTTCCATACATTGGATGAGGTCAGTACAGAGTTTAAGCTGACTCGTGAACGTATTCGCCAGATTGAGGTCAAGGCCCTGCGAAAGTTACGTTTCCCCGAACAATTCTATGGGATGGTTCATTTTGCGCAGGCCTGATCTTTTGTCCGCATGAACGGACATGTGTGCAGGAAAATGAATGACTATTATGAAAACGAGGTACGATAGAGCAAGTACGTTTTCCAGGAGGCCGGGGCGCATGCCCCGGTTCTTTCGTTTGCCGGGTTCTTACTTGTCGCGTATTTTTATAAACGAGGGTCTCTATGAGCGCTCAAACGCGAATAAGAGCGCTCTGGGGAGTATTTGAAGGTATATTTTAGCTAGCTTCGACCTCTGCGGTTGCAACGCCGCTTGCTTGAGCTCTAAGGTAGCTTTGGATAAAGGGGTCAACGTTGCCGTTCAGGTAGCCTTCGGTATCGCTGGTCTCGGCGTTGGTGCGATGGTCCTTGACGATGTTATAGGGATGAACCGTGGTTGTGCGAATCTGGGTGCCGAAGTCCGCCTGGACATTTTCGCCCTTGAGTTTGGCCGCTTCTTCGGCCCGCTTCTTTTCTTCCAACTCATAGAGGCGAGCTTTCAGAATTTTCATGGCGACCTCGCGGTTCTGGATCTGAGAGCGTTCGTTCTGGCAGGTCACGACAATCCCGCTTGGGATATGGCGCATCCGGACCGCCGAGTCGGTCTTGTTGACGTGCTGGCCGCCCGCGCCGGTTGAACGATAGGTATCAACTTCGATGTCGTCGGGTCGAATGTTGATCTCGATGTCTTCCTCGATGTCGGGCATGACCTCAATTTTCGCGAACGAGGTATGGCGACGGTGGGCGGCATCGAAGCGCGAGAGGCGAATCAGGCGCTGCGTCCCGATCTCGGAGCGCAGATAGCCATAGGCATAGCGTCCACTGATCTCGACGGTGGCGTTTTTGATGCCAGCTTCTTCACCTTCGTTGTAGTCATAGACTTCGGTTTTGAAGTTGTGTTGCTCGGCCCAGCGCAGGTACATACGCAGCAGCATCTCCGCCCAGTCCTGGGCATCGACTCCGCCGCTACCGGCATGGACGGTCAGGATCGCGGAATTCTCGTCGTGTTCGCCGCTGAGCATCAGCGAAAATTCCAGTTTTTCCACCTCTTTTTCGACGGCCTCAAACGAGCGTCTGATCTCCGACTGGACCTCTTCATCTGGCTCCTCCTCTACCAATTCAGCCAGACCGTGAAGATCGTCAAGTTGGGTCTCGATGGCTTCCCAGGTGGTGACTTCTTCGCGCAGGGCGTTGACCTGTTGCATATGGGCCTGGGCCTTGCGATTATCGGACCAGAAATCCTCTTGCAGGCTTTCTGCTTCCATTTGTGTTATTTGTTTTTTCTTTGTAGCCAGGTCAAAGACGCACCATAGTTTGATGGACTCGTCTTTGCAGGCGTTCAATCTGGGTAGTAATTTCACTCATGTTGTCCATTGTATCATGTTCGAGGGCTTTGTACTATCTTTGAGCAGAGAAATCTGTGTTGACTCCCCGATCACCCCAACAGCACCTTGCTCAACATTATCTCCCCGGCCTGATATGGCTTCTTCTTCCCTGCGCCCTGAATAACTATCACCCCCGCCTGGCTCGCCGCCTCACTCCCATAGCTCAAACTCCCCCTAAAGCGCTTGCTTCGATCCGTGCTGACGGAGCCGGGGGTCGTCCCACGAATCACCTGGAAGCTACTATCAAGCAGGCGCAGACTAAGCTTGCTATTGGCCTGGATGCCACTCCCTTGCAGCGAAATTGGAGCGTGGACGCTGCTGGCGGCCGCTGGCTGGTTGAGCACTATTCCGGGCGTCTGGGCGCTGGTGACGAACCATAGACCATCGGGATTGGATGAGATCAGTTGTTGGAGCGTGACAATTACAGTGATGGTCGGGTTGCGATGGAGCAGGGTAACCTCGATGCTATCGGTGTTTTCTGCTTGAATATTGGCCTCGAAGTCCGCTCGGGACCAGCCGAAGACCTGCAAGGCCAGCCGCTCGGCGGTTCCGCGAGGATCGTGCCAGGGGAGAGTATCTTGCTTGCTGACCTGTCCCTGTAGTTGCTCGGCTTCGGCCCGGCTGAGAACAGGATAAAGGGCAGGGAAGACGGTCTCAACAAAGGCTTTCTGCTGCCAGCTATATTCGTGGTAGACCTGGTGGCTTCCCTCAAGATCGCCAATTAGCAATGTGCCTGCTTTACTGATGCTGACGCTGCTATTGACGAGCTTTGGCCAACTGGCGATA
>DASSXK010000434.1:0-10203 GCA_035703945.1 Ktedonobacteraceae bacterium
TTTGAACCTCCCGCAGGCGCTTCTCCAACTTGTTGACACGTCCAATCCGCTTCTGGAGACGTAACTCAGCGCTACGGAAACGTTCAAGCGCAGCCATCTGAGAAGAACGAGCATCCTCAAGACGCTCGCGTAGCTTTAGTTCACGTTTCTGAAGTTTCCTTCTTTCCTTCGCCTGCTGAACTTTCTTATCAGCATCTTTCGAATACTCATCAGACATCAAACACCATCCTTCACGGCAAGCAGCATCAAAGCGTTAACGCTTGCCTTTGGCCTTCTTTAGTTTTGAACGGCCTTCAGTCCCATCTTGTTCAGTAGAAGGCAGCTTTACCCCATTGCTTGCGGGCTGATCTTCATCAACCAGGACAACCTCTCGGGAAAGAGGCAAACTATGATAGAGCACCTCGGCCCGATGAGAAAACAACGTTCGTTTAGTAATGCGGACATCCAGCCCAACTTCAATTTCCAGGTAGCCATTATCTTTTTTACCGGAGGTATCCAGCAAAGAACCAGCATTGCAACAGAGCAGCCGATGGCGACCATCAGAGAGCTCCCAGACATGGCTGCGGTGGATATGACCACAGCATAGTAGATTGACATTCAGCTCAATCAGCGATTGCAGAATATCTGCTGCCCGAGGCACGACATCTCCGCTCCGCAATTTTTTCGTTGGAACGGGCAAAAAGCTATGATGTGCGCAAAAAATGCGGAATTCGCTCGCTGGCCCCTTATTAAAATGTTGCGTCACATTCTCGATCTGGCGCGGAGTAATTTCGGGAGTACTATTCACACCAACCGCAGCAATCCCTCGCTCACGGTAGAAAAACTCGGCCGCGTCAAAATGATCGAAATATTTCCCCTGTCGTCCATGGTTCACGCTCTCAGGCGACTCAAACTCCTCAAACATCGTCATCGGGTCGGGGTGTGTCAGGAGGAAGTACTCCAGGTCACTCCGCTCAACGGGGGCAGGTACAATTGTACGCGACTGATCACGGTTCCCTGGTATGACCAGAACCGGACAAAAATCCAGGCCAGAGATAAAGCGTTTAACGCGCTGAAATTGCTCGTCCAGGCCGTCATTTGTCAGATCGCCTGTAATCAAAATCAGGTCGGGACGTAATAATTCAAACTGCCGTGCAGCCTCTTTTAATAAGGTCCATGTTTCGGGAGCTTCGTGATAGTGAATATCGGATACATGCAAAATTCTCACCGGAACAATCCTCCTTGATTGCATCCTATCATATTTCAGCACATCTTTTTAAAATCATCAATTTTCTAAGCAAGGGTACTACACATTCCACATGCCCAAAAGAACTGCTGGAAGGATACAATTTTCGTATTTGTTTGAAATTTGACAAGCTACCGAATCTAATCTCCATCAAGATCAAGCAAGAGACGCATTACCATCCGCCGCAACTGGTTCTGAATAGTTTCGATTGATTGGTTCCCTTCGATAACTGTAAACCCAAACTCTTTTTGCATCCTCTGATATTCTATATACATTCGATCCTCGAAAGAGCGGAAACTTTCCAATGTTTCCTGAGAAATTGGGGCTACCAGGGCTTTCTCGGTTCGAATATCAGGGAGCGCACTCTTATGTGCAGGCTCGGAATGAGCTTGTTTCTTCGAAGGTTTCGCATCTTTTTCGGATTTTTTGACACGCTTCTTTTCTTCTTCCACTTTTGACAAATCATCATGCGAGCCATGCTTCGGCGATTTGGAAGAATGGGAGATTTGGGTTTCTTTCTGTTTACGCAATAATGCCATGCGGCGTTTCACGGCTTCTTCGGGACTGATGTGCAGGTAGAAGACCCGATCCGGCTCCACGACAAAGCTATAGACGTCGCGTATCCAGGCGGGATCAACTCCACGAGCGGCATCGCGGGCAAAGGCCGTATAGCTATAGCGGTCGGCTAGCACAATTTCGCGGCGCGCGAGGGCTGGCTTAATCACATGCTGCGTGCGATCCAGGTGATCGGCACAAAACAGCAAGCTATAGGCCATTGGCTGAAGATGTGAGCGGCTACTACGAGCACGTGACAAGAGGTCAGAGACCAGGGGAGAGGTTCGCCAGGCCGTCGTTGTGACAGCATAGTGCTGGGCTAGCAACCAATCATGTAAAAGCTTCACCTGGGTTGTTCGCCCGGAAAGATCAATGCCTTCCACGACAAGCAAAAGGGGTCGATCAGGGTGCAAAACCAGCTCAGAACTCCCAGCCGGCTTGCTCAATATATGCGGATCATGCCTCATCGTTATTCCTCGATCTGTTCTCCTGGTAGAATAGGAGCCACAGCCGCACGCAATATCTGCTGCTGCTGCCTGATAGGAAGTGTCGCATCCAATTCTAGCAGACCGCCTTGTTTGATCAATTGTGCGTATTCGTGCGAAATACGTGCCTGGAAAGCCCGAAAACTCACAATTGGATCATTACTTAGACCCAGATCCATCCCCGTTTGATAATATTTTAAACGGGGAATATTTCTCAGAATACGTTCCAGCGATTGATCAGCGTTGATACGAAAATAGAGCGCTAGATCAGGTTTGGCCGCAAAACGATAAATAGTTTCCAGCCAGATGCGATCTACGCCACGTGCCATATCGCGAGCCAGGGCTGTATAGACATAGCGATCAATTAAAACGATGATGCCATGACGTAGGGCGGGGACAATCTCGCTTTCATAAAGCTCGGCGAAGTCGGCAGCATAGAGAATACTCAAAAGCATGGGGTCAAGATGCCCCTCTTTTTTACCGGCTTTCAAAGCCCGGTTAAACAATTTTGAAGGAGTCCACTCTGCAATAAGAACGTCGTATCCTTCCGACTGAAGCCAGAACTGAAGTAACCGAAGTTGAGTGCTTTTTCCCGAACCATCTAACCCTTCAGCCGCAATTAATCTTCCAGGATAGGTATGTGGGATCAATACTGAGGAGTCACCTACCCGTCCATGATGTATCTGAGCCGGCATTGTAACCTTTTCCTCCTCTTTTAAAAAGGATACAGTATCGCAGGGCATATTTCAACCTCTATGCTCATTGGGATAGCTCTTTAGCTCTCAATTTCTTTTTCAGGCCCTTTCTGCATGACATTGCGAAGGGCAAAAGGCCAGCGCCAGATCAACAAAAAGAACATATTGAAGACCAGCGTAATCAAGGCAAAATCCACAGGCGGCAGATGTTTGACAAAGATCGAGCGAATCGTCAGACCAATCGGCCAGGCAATCAACCAGGCAACAGCCGTACGCCAGGCCATCTGTTTGGGCGCAACCACAATCTTGTGCTTGAACAGCCCAAAGAAAGGTGAGACGATGAACCAGCCGATCATAAAAGGAGCAGCCGTGCCAATAACCTGTAGAAAGGCGCCAAAGCCGCTCGGCTCGTCGTGGCTGTTGCGCCCGAGGACCGAAAAGATCAGGAAGACCAGGATGTCGCCAAGTATCAACAGCGTCAACTGAAGGGGATTCGACAGCGGTTTGCCGTAGGTCGCGTACTTGCGAACCTTTCGCCCATCTTCTTGCTCTATTTTATTACTTGTCGCCATTCTGCAACTCCTCTACGTTGAATAACTCATTCTCGTTCTGTTTGGTGGCATCGCTCTGGGTACGCACGAGTTCTTCAACGGCCAGCAACTCTGTCCGGACGCCTCGCAGGCGCAGCGAAATCACAGCGAGATAGATAAACAGGCCCAGCCAGATAATCCCATAGGCTGCAACCACATAACCATTCATACAATCATCCTCCTCGATTAGCCCTCAATCAGGGCCCGCAGACGCAGGGTCAGGGTCTGCAATCGCTCTAGCTGGTAGAGCTGAGTCATTAAAAAGGCGTATAGCAATGTAAATGCCGCCAGTGAAATCATCAAAGTCAGCAGCATCGAAGGTGGTAGTTGTGGCTCTCCCCCAACAGGCAAGACAGCCTGGGGATGCAGGGTTCTCCACCAGTTCACAGAAAGGTAGATAATCGGCACGTCCACGAAACCAATGATTCCCAGGACCGCGCCAGCACGGGCGCTGGTCGGTGTACGCCCCAACGTGTTGCGCAACATCAAATATCCAATATAGAGGAACCAGAGAATCAGAGTCGTCGTCAAACGTGCATCCCAGACCCACCATGTGCCCCAGATCGGTTTGCCCCAAAGCGAGCCGGTAATCAGGGCCAGGGTCGTAAAGACGGCCCCCAGTTCAGCGGTCGCCCGCGCAATCCAATCCCAACGCTCATCGCCTTTGATCAGATAGATAATGCTGGCAACCGCCAGCACGCCATAGGCCAGCATCGCCAGCCAGGCCGTCGGAACATGGAAGTAAAAGATTCGCTGCGGCTCTCCCTGGGTTGCCTCGCGTGGCGCATACAGGAAGATCGCCCAGATCGAAACGAGTATCCCCACGCACGAGAGTCCTCCCAGCACCAGCGCCACAGGTGAGAGGCCACCCTTTGGGCGCGGCTGCTGATTCGCAGCCGTGCGACCCACCACGCCCGGTGGTTGATTTACAACAGCCATATCAAAAATGCTCCTCTACTTATTCGTCTACGATATATTCAAACGTGAGCAATGAGATACTCAGAAAAATCACGTCAAAAGCGGCGATCAAGCCCAGCCAGGGCGGCTCATTCGAGACCGCGATCATCAGCGAGCCGGTTGCCCGAACCGCTCCAATTACAATGGGCACAATCAATGGAAAAATCAGGATCGGTAACAGCATTTCGCGCGTCTGGCTGGAAGCCGTCAGAGCCGAAAATAGTGTCCCTACGGCCGCAATTCCCAACGTTCCCAGCAACACAATCGGAATTAACAGACCGGTTGCCAGTGGTACATCAAACAAGATCGCAAAGACCGGTACCGCAACCAACTCCACTATACCGATAAATAGCACATTCCCAAGCAATTTCGCAAGGTAGATCGCTTTGCGACTCACCGGAGAAAGCAGTAATCGATCCAGCGAGCCCTGCTCACGCTCTGCGGCAATCGTCCGGCCCAATCCAAGCAGACTGGCAAAGACAAAGGCAACCCACAACGCACCCGGAGCAACGGCGGCTTTATTATCCACCCTCAGATCAAAGGCAAAATTAAAAATAATCAGGACCAACAGGGCAAACATTCCCATGCCGATCAACATCTGACGATTGCGAAATTCGCTGCGTAGATCCTTCCAGAGGATTGCCCAGACCTGCTCAAAAAACAAAGCTAGCTCGCTCATTGCACCACCTTCTGGTAAGCCCGCCGAAAAGATTCCATATTCAACGCGGCACTCGCGTATTGAAAAACAATCCGTCCCTGGTGCAGTACCACCATGCGATCACTAAAAGCAAAGGCATGCTCAAGCTGATGGGTTGTAAAAAGGACAACGCCATTTTGTGCGGCCTGGGTCTGCAAGGTCTTCTCCAGCAAGGCCACACCGGCATCATCCAGACCTGTATCCGGCTCATCAAAAAGCAACAGGTCTGGCGAATGTAGCAAGGCTCGTACCAGGGCCACACGCTGCAATTGACCACGCGAAAGCACCCCTACGCGCTCGCGTGCCCGCTGTCCCAGACCAACCTGCTCAAGCAGCTTCATTGCCTGGGCTTCGGACTGCTTCACACCATACAGGTGTCCGAAAAATACGAGATTCTCCAGCACGCTTAACTCTGTATAGAGATAGGGCTGGTGGCCGACAAAACCAACCTGACGGCGCAGATGTTGCTGCTCACGCCGCACATCGACCCCTTCCAGGCAAATTGTTCCCCCGTCTGGCTTGAGCAAACCGGCCAGCAGACGCAAAAGCGTCGTCTTGCCTGTGCCGTTTGCTCCTAACAGCGCAACCCGTTCGCCACGCTGTATATCCAGATCCACCCCACGCAGGATCGGCTTCAGGCCAAAACTTTTTTTCAACCCGCGCAGTTCCAGATATGGTCCGCTCACCACCTGCTCCTGCCCGACGAACCATGTTGAGAAGCGGCTCGCGGAATCACATCGCTGGAATCCATCACCAATCTCAGTTGGGTCTTAATCTCCTCGCGCCTTTTAAGATAACGATCCCTGGGCATCTTCCCGGCCTCATAGTTGCGATCAAGCACCAGGAGTTGCTGCATCAGTTCATTCTTACGCTCAATCCTGGCCGCACCACGCGAATTAGGAGCAGGTGCCCGATGACCGCCTGACCTGCGATTATCGTCAACATAGCCTCTTTCACCTGTGTGGGGAGCATGCTTGCTCGCAGGCGTATAACGCCCCTTGCCTTTGCTGCGATTTTGATAGGCAAATTCGCTCTTGTGGGTAATCCGATACAGGAAGGTTGAAACCACCAGGATCGCCATCAAAATCAAAATGCCCACCAGCACCCAGAACCAGCGCAGATCGACCGCTGAAGAAGAAACCGTGATGGTAGGAGGCGTCAAACCCTCCAGGGTAGCCTGAACTGTGGTATCGGCAACAAGTTTGGTGGCATGCATCACCCGATAAGAATTCTGGTCGGAGGCTGTGATAATTCCACCGGTCTGCATAATCTTTGAATTGGCATGCAGTGAGGGAGGTGCCAGCAAGGAAAAATCCAGAGTGGGATAGACCGCTTTATACGCAAAGTTATAGCTCGTTCCGCTATAAGGCACGCTATACGAGAAAGCAAACTGCGTGCTGCCAGGAGGAAGCACAGCCGTCGTTGCAAACCCCTTATCAACCGAGATGGCCTGATAGCCATCAAATCCACTGTTCAGCGAAAGATTGCGAGCACCGACTGGGAGCGCGAAACGCAGAGCGTTCGGCTTGCCCTTACTGGCATCCAACGACCCAACGTAGGTATGATTATCAACGTTATTAAATGTGACAATTTCAGAGATCGGAATCGTGCCATGGGCGGTATCGGGCTGATGGATGAGAACGGTCGCTTCTACAATCGCAAAATTCGCTGTACTGTTGGTGGCATCATAGACTGTCAGATCCAGCTTCTGCGAGGACTGCGTATCAAGATGGACGGGCGTTGTAACGTATTGCGCGCCCTGATACTTTGCAAAGACGGCATAGATCACGCCCTTGTCGGTTGCCAGATTCGCAAAATCAAACCTTCCCTGTGAATCGGTCTTGACATTCTCAAGATCTTTGCCGCTGCTACCCTGCGCCATCTGTAATGTGATGGTCTGGCCACTCAGCGGGGCGTTCTTCTTTGTTCCATCAAGCAAACGGCCATAAATATGTCCTTTGCCCGAAGCCGCGAAAGCGGACGGCACAAGCGCAAGCAACAGTCCGCAGGCCAGTAGACTCGCCAGACAGACCGGTCGGATAATTGCACGAAATAGATGCTTATTCGATCGAGTCTTCATTGCCCTCTTCTTTTCCCTGTTCTTTCAGCAGACGAAGCTGCTCTTCAATCGCTAAATCCAGTTCTTTTTCACGTTCATGACGAGATTTCAGGGCCAGCAGCGCCCGGTTCAAATACCGCTCGCGCAGAGAGCCATAATCATGCTCAGACAAGTTGCCAAGTTGATAATCCAGTTCAACCTCTTGCAACGATAGACGGGCCGCCATCTCGCCCTCCGTCGGGACAGTGGACTCGGGATCGCCTGCCGCCGGGGCAAAGAGCGAAGACCCGACATGCCTGTAGAGCGGGTAGAGCACATATGTCAGCGATAACACGCCAATAAACAACGCAATAATAATAGATAAGTACGACATTATGAAAGCTCCGTTCCTGCCTGAACAGATCCAGGCTCCACTCCAACCTGAGGGCGCTTCTGCCCTTGCTCGCGACCACGAAAGATGACATCATCCGCAGCCAGCTCATCTTCCAATTGCTTACGATAAGAAGCCAGCTCAGATCCAGTTTCGGCATCCTCAACCAATGTAGACTGCGGCTCCTCATCTCCATCTTCAACAATAGAGCCACCTCTTTGCCAATCTCGCATCACCAATCCTATCAGCAACAAGCCAGCAAGCAACAACCCGATTGGCACAACCCAGGCCAGCAAATCAAAACCCTGCTTGGGTGGGGACCAGACGATCTGCGATCCATAACGATCCTCAAAATACTGAATCACCTGTTGCTCAGAGCGACCAGCCTGCAACTGGTCATGAATTGAGCGGCGCATCTCTTGCGCCAGAAACGAAGGAGAGTCGGCGACCGATTCCCCCTGACAGATTGGACATTTCAATTGCGAAGCCACTGCGCGAGTACGCTGGTCCAACGTCTGACTGGCACTGCTTGGATGAAAAATCACAAATGACCAGGCGGCGGCAATGATAACCAGAGCCGCACTCACCAGCAAAAAGGGACGACGCTGTGCTAGCTTCATGCCGTCACCTCCTCTTCAATCGGCGATGCAACGATCTTGCGAGCCGCAAGCGGCTTGCGTCTTTCCGGCCACCAGCAGATGATTCCACCAAAGAGCATCAGCAAACCACCATACCAGACCAGGGGTACCAGAGGGTTAATAAAAACCCGAATCGTGGCGTTGGTCGCGCCCTTCCAATCAGCGAGGAAGACATAGACATCGTTCAGGCCAAAGGTCGAGATCGAAATCAGACTTACCGGCTGGTCAGCATAGTTCGTATAAATCTGGCGGCCTGGATAGATGTAGCTCTGAAGCTGTCCATCGTGCCAGATCTGCAACTGCGACTTGATCGTCTCCACGCCTGTATCCGTCGTATCTACGTTGCCCAGGAAAGAGAGGCGATAGCCCGCAATCGTCATGTCCTGTCCAACATTCAGAACCGCGTCCTGCTGCATCTGGAAGAAATGCGAGCCAATAATACCGACCGAGAGTAGCACGAGTCCCAGGTGCACAATATAGCCACCGTAGCGTTGACGATAGCGCTTCACCAACATAAACAGCGCCACCGGATAGGCCTCACCGTGCTTATAGCGAACGCGCATACCGCGCCAGAGTTCATAAAGAATCGCCATCCCAGTAAAAGCACAGACCGCGAAAGCCACATTTGCCCAGATATCATAGATGCCCAGCAGAGGCAATACAACGGCACACACCGCAGCCGCAGCCGCTGGTAGGCCGAGATTCCGCCAGAGAACCCGGGTCGAGGTGCGCCTCCAGGCAAGCAGTGGTCCTACACCCATCGCCAGAATCAGTAGGATAAAGATCGGACCATCCACCTGATTGTAGAAGGGAGGTCCAACAGTCATTGTTTGCTTGCGTAGGGCCTCTGAAATCAGCGGGAAGAGCGTTCCCCACAGCGTCGCAAAAGCCGCCCCCACCAGCAACAGATTGTTGAGCAGGAAGATCCCCTCTCGCGAAGCCACCGAGTCAAATTCCTGCTCGGCCCGCAGTTTGGGGAGTCGATAAATAAACAGCCCGATACTAAAGACAATCACGACACCCAGGAAGACCAGGAAATAGCCCCCAATCGCCGAATAGGCAAAGGAGTGCACAGAGCTAATCAAGCCGCTGCGGACCTCAAAGGTTCCAAAGATCGACAGGGCAAAAGAGGCAATTACCAGACCCAGGTTCCAGACCTTGAGCATTCCCCGCCTCTCCTGAACCATTGTGGAATGCAGGAAGGCTGTCGCGGTAAGCCAGGGGAGCAACGCGGCATTCTCAACCGGGTCCCAGCCCCAGTAACCACCCCAACCAAGCACGTGAGAGGCCCACCAGGCTCCCAGCAACAGACCAGTGGTCTGAATCGACCAGGAAGCCAGCATCCAACGTCGAATTGAGCGCAGCCATTCGCTATCCAGCTTGCCCGTAATCAGGGCCGCGACCGCGAAGGCAAAGGGGATCGAAAAGCTCATATAACCCATCAGCAACATGGGTGGATGCACCAGCATGCCGGGGTCCATCAAGACTGGATTCAGCCCGACACCATCCTTGAGAGGCGTTGGCAGGCGCACAAAAGGATTGGAGACAGAGGTCAGCATGATCAGCAAGAAGACCTCAATCCCCATCAGCGTTGCCATCACATAAGGAACCAGCGCCGCCGGGGCTCGTTTAGCGGTAAGCACAAAGATAGCCGAGAAAATCCCTAGCACCAGCGCCCAATACAGCAATGAGCCTTCCTGGCCACCATAAAAAGCTGCCGTCGTAAAATACCAGGGCATCGACAGACTGGAATGTTGAGCAACATAGCTCACGCCAAAGTCGTGGATAAGGAAAGAAGCAATCAGCGCGGCAGAAGCCAGGAGCAGGAAGAGGGCAACCATCAATACCCCACGTCCCGCGCTTTCAACTACTGGCGTCAGCTTGCGGGTCGCGCCCAGCACAGCCACCACGATAGTATAGATCGCGAAGCCG
>DASSXK010000649.1:0-3508 GCA_035703945.1 Ktedonobacteraceae bacterium
ACATTTGCCCTGCTTTTTGGAAGTACCTGGCTGGTGAATTCGCTGGTCTTCTTTGCCATTCTGAGCAGCGTGTTGCTGGCGATTCTGGTCAACTCCCGCCTGAAAGTGCATCACATCGGGATCTGGTATGCCCTGCTTTTCGGCGTGTTGGTGCTGAATATTGTTTTGCCGCCGGAAGCACTTTTGCTGGGCAATCCGATTGCTCGTTATCTGGTTGCCAGTGTACTGTCCTTTACGCCGGTTTTCCTGGCAAATATCATCTTTACCAACTCTTTCCGCGATAGCGATATTGCTGATATCTCTTTTGCTTCCAATCTGTTGGGCATTATGATTGGTGGCAGTTTGGAGTATTTCAGTATGCTCTATGGCTATCACTGGCTTTTGGTGCTGGTAATTGTCTTTTATGCTTGCGCTTTGATCCTGCGTTATCGCCGAACCAGCGCTCAGAAACAGGAGCTTACGGCTGTGCAGGCGGCTGACTGAAGCTCTCAAGAAAGGTTGTTTGTAGGTAAAGGAGAATCGTTTTGTCGCTCACAATTGTTGATGTTCAGGCCTATGATATTCGCTTTCCAACCTCGCGAACCCTGGCTGGCTCCGATGCTATGAATCGCGACCCAGATTACTCGGCCGCTTACGTCGTCTTACAAACGGATCAGCCAAGAGGTCTGGAAGGGCATGGAATGACGTTTACGATTGGGCGTGGAACAGAGATCTGTGTCGCCGCAATTCGAGCCCTGGCTCCCCTTATTATCGGGCAGACGCTGGATTCCTTTACTTCCGATATGCGCTCATTCTGGCAGACTATCACAGGTGATAGTCAGTTGCGTTGGATCGGCCCCGAGAAGGGTGTGATTCACCTGGCGACTGCTGCTGTGGTGAACGCGGTTTGGGATCTATGGGCGAAAGTTGAGGGGAAGCCTTTGTGGAAACTCCTGATCGATATGGAGCCAGAGCAACTTGTCTCCTGTATTGATTTTCGCTACATCTTAGATGCCTTGACTCCTGAAGAGGCGCTAACGCTTCTTCAGGAACGTGCCCCAGGCAAAGCTCTGCGTGAGGTGGAGATGCTTCAACAGGGATTTCCGGCCTATACCACTGGAGCAGGTTGGTCGGGATATAGCGATCAGCGGATGCGAGAGCTTTGTCGCGAGGCGCTAAATGATGGCTGGCGGCATTTTAAGCTCAAGGTAGGTCTTAGCCCAGAGGATGATCTACGGCGAGCACGTATCATGCGAGAGGAGATTGGACCGGATTGTACATTGATGCTTGATGCAAATCAAGTCTGGGAAGTGCATGAAGCGATCAACTCGATGCAGGATCTGGCTGCCTTTAAACCTTTCTGGATTGAGGAGCCGACGAGTCCCGATGATATTCTTGGACACGCTGCGATCGCACATGCTGTTGCTCCAATTCGGGTGGCGACCGGCGAGCATGTGCAGAATCGTATTATCTTCAAACAGTTGTTTCAGACGCAGGCGATTGGCATTTGCCAGGTTGATGCCTGCCGTGTTGGCGGGGTAAACGAGGTGCTGGCAATTCTGCTGATGGCTGCTAAATACGGTGTGCCGGTCTGCCCGCATGCGGGTGGGGTTGGTCTGTGCGAATATGTCCAGCATCTCTCGCTTTTTGATTATATCGCGCTAAGCGGCTCGTTGGAGAATCGGATGATCGAGTACACTCCTCATCTGCACGAACATTTTCTGCACCCGGCGATTGTGAAAGGAGGGCGGTATCTGCCGCCCCTCGCGCCAGGGTACAGCGTGACTATGTATCCAACTTCTATTGCGGCTTATGCTTACCCTGGTGGATCAGCATGGAGCGGCGGGGTGAAATAAAATCATTGACCAATATAGTTATCTGAGAGCTCCTGAGCAAGTTGATCCAGGCAGGTTCCGCCTTTAGAAACCCTGATGGGTTGCCGCTTCATCCTGGCACTATGGACCGCTTCTAATATGTGGGCGGCCTGCATTTTTGTCTGCTGAAGCTCCTGCTCGGATTGGGCCGAGCGCTGGAGCCGTGCCAGCAGATTATTGAGATTGTAGGCGACCTGCCAGAGAACATTTTCCTTGGCAAGTGGTGCGCGGGCATTAAAATTACCATTCGCGACCTGAATATGCGTCTGCAAGATCTGCTGGATACCCTGATCCAGTTGCTGCTTCTGATCAGCGATGATGCGATCTTTATCCGCCATCCCGCGCTCCAGAGCCGCAACCATTTCAGCGCGTGCAATCGCCCTGGTTGCTCCCTGAACCCAGAGATACGTGATGATTGCCACGATTATTTGCAACGTCACCGGTCGGATTAGAATGCCATAGTAGGTGGGGGTATTCAGAATTGGAAAATCGGCTGATTTGGGGAAAAATGTGATGACTGCCCAGGTGAAAATGACGTTGTAGATAGTCACAGGGAGAACACTTTTTGGGGGAAGCAGAGAGACGGCGACAAGCTCTGTCAGTGTGATTAGATCAAATGTTGATAAGTTTCGGATAGACAGGCCACCAGGCGATGTAAGCGTGACCATGAGAAAGGCCAGCTCAAGCATACATACCATGATAATCCCGGCTGCGATTGCTTTGCCTTTTCGGTTCAGTAGCAGGGTGGCAAATGTGATTGACATCGCAACCAGCACAATCGGAAGATAGAAATGATTGGCGCTGAAGATGGCGTTGGGTAGCAGCGAAATCCCGAAGCAGAACATAATAAATAAAATAACGCTTGATAGGCGCCCAACACGGACCGCCTCTCGATCATGAGGAGTTGAATTTTGAGGCTCGATCGGAGCGGCTTTACTGTACCACCATTCCATCAACCCTCCCCGTTTAGGCGTTTCCTGTTTGCTTTCTCCAAAGTTGGAGGGCGTTGGTGCCTCTATGTTCATAAATGTACTTTCTCCTTCCCAACGTGACAAATATATTTATCAAGAACTCAATATATAAAATTGATCAGGAGAAACAATTCTCCCTCTCGTCCGATTCTATTCCTGAATCACCCGGGTTTTATTCCTGTTTTTGTCGGATATTGGATTGGATAAACATAGTGAGATGATAGTTGTGACATTATGCTACATTTTGCCTGGCACCCATTTTTGTTACTCAGGGGAAGCTAGCTAAAATAGAGTAGCAAATTCAGAAAGCTATGTCAATAATAATAAGCTGCATCACGCCTAAAAGGGCTATTCACGTGACTTTTTGATGTCGTAATCAACCTTTCACGCGAAAAGAATCATTCTGGGAGAGATATGACTTGAATCAGAAAAACTTGCATGGAAGAAGTATGGCAGGAATGAGAGGATTTATCAAAGCAGTAAGGCCAGCTCGTTTCTATGAAAGATCGAACTGGCCTTGTTTTATTGGCAAGCCCTTCACTTCGCTGACTGAAGGCGCTTGAGAAGCCAGGAGGAACGTGGCCAGGTCCTGTAAGAGCCAAAAAAGTGCTTGATCGTGATATTGATGGTGCTGTTGCTGGCTAGTCGGTTAAGATAAGATAGGGACTTTTATACACAGCCTGT
>DASSXK010000234.1:0-6000 GCA_035703945.1 Ktedonobacteraceae bacterium
ACATCTCGGTGCGACGTCCGAAAGTTGGTTGTTTGTTGTTATTTACTGTCATATTTCACTGAAATTTATTTCTAATTAAGGCCACCTGCGGGGTAATAGTTTCTGGTGGCTCTATTACTATCTTAAGGCTGATTCGAAATGTAGGAATGCAAGGGGCATTGTCCCTTGCATGGTCCAAGGCTACGCCCTGGTCCTCGCCCTTCCTCCTTGCCACCGCAGTGGCGAGCATTCATCTATAGAATGACAGATTATTGTTATACCATCATTAAATATAGCCTTTTCTATTTTAATCACTAAAAATTGGATATAACAAGGGTCAGGGATGATACTCCCCCAAAAGACACAGTGAATTATTGAGTTTTTCTTGAGGGTTTCTTGATTTAGAGCTTGTACAATACTCATAAATGAGTAGCTCTTGATGATATAAGGTGCCGCCTGCGGCGGCGGCGGCATTTTTCACTGAAGCTCTATCTGAGAGGCAAATAAAGGAAGTATGGATACACAAGATCAACCGACAGAGCCAATCGGACCACAAGATCCCGAGGATACGCAACCCCGGCTTGCTGCGGTAAAAACTGCGCCTCCTCCGCCCAAAAAGCCTCAAATATCGCGGCGGGTGTTCCTGGGAGCATCCGCGTTGGGCATCGTGGGCGTGACCGGAGGCAGTATCGCGCTCGCCGAAATGTGGCAGCATGGCGATCTGTCCGTGTTTGGTAAGGGGCCAGTTGCAAGTGCTTCGGCGATGCAGACCGGGCATCTTCTGCGTCGGGCTGGTTTTGGGGCGACCCCAGATGAATTGGCCTCGTATCAGAGTCTTGGTTTTGCCGGAGCGGTCGATCAACTCTTAAACTATCAGCAAGTGTCGGATAGTGACCTTGAAAATCGCTTGCAGCAAATGAACTTTGATCTTTCAAAGCCCCAGGAGCAGCAGCGCTGGTGGTTGATGAGGATGGCCTGGAGCAAACGTCCATTATTGGAAAAGATGACACTTTTCTGGCATGGGGTCCTGACCAGCAGTTTTCGGAAAGTTGGCGGTCCAGCCAACTATGGGCGCATGATTAATCAGAATCAGTTTTTACGCACGCATGCCTTTGATACCTTTGATACTATCCTGCTTGGGATTACCTCAGATCCGGCGATGCTCTTTTACCTGGATCTAACGAAAAGTACCAGTTGCGCTCCCAATGAAAACTATGCCCGTGAATTAATGGAGCTTTTCACCCTGGGAATTGGTCACTATACCCAGCAGGACGTTGCTGAAGGGGCGGCCGCATTAACAGGCTGGCGAGCGTATGGCTTGACATCGCGCTACATTGAAAGAAATCATAATAATCTGACAAAGACCTTCCTTGGGCAGAGAGGGAACTTTGATTATAAAGATGTGGTTCGGATCTTAACCAACCATCCAGCCGCTCCATGGTTTATCTGCCGCAAGCTTTTTACATTCTTTGTCTATGAAAATCCGACTAACGACGACTTGAAGCCGCTGGTTGATAGCTATGTTCAAAGTGGACATAATATGGGCGCTGTGATGCGAACCTTGCTGCTTTCACCCCAGTTCTCCTCACCGAAAGCCTATCGGGCACGCGTCAAGTCGCCCACAGAATTTGTGGCTGGAGCTTTCCGAGCGTTGAATCGACCCGGTGATGGCCTGGGTTTACCCGCTCTAACGACGCAGATGGGGCAGGCTCTGCTTGATCCGCCGAACGTTGCGGGCTGGCCGGGAGATAAAGTCAGCGCCCTCTGGTTGAATAGTGGAACCTGGATGACCCGCTTGAACTTTATTGATCGTTTGCTTGTGGCTGGAACACCAGGACAGCAGAAGCGTGTGATGCCGGTCGATTTCCAGCAAATAGTCAATGATCAGAAACTTGATTCGCCTGAGAGCTTTGTGGACCACTTCAGTAGTTTCCTGCTGGATGGGGTGGTCACGGCAGATCGGCGGACACAGCTTTTGGAGTACTTCACGTCGCCCGCACAGAGTCGGGGTGGCGCGACCGTGAGCCTGACCAACGGAAAAGCCTATCCGCTCAGCCGGATACGCGGCACCGTCTACCTGATCATGGGTTCACCCGAATACCAGTTGAATTAGCGAGTAAGGAAGAGCAGATGAAACTTTCGCGACGTGCGATGATTAAAGATGGCATGCTGGTAGTTTCGGCTGGAATGGTGATGCCAGCAATCTTCAGTCGAGGAATTGCGACGGCCCATGCTCAATCTTTGGAAGGCTCGAAACTGGCGCAGGCGGCAAGTGAAAATACCCTGATTGTGGTGCAGCTTGCCGGGGGAAACGACGGTCTGAATACCGTTGTCCCATATACCGATTCCCTGTATCATAAAATGCGTCCCACTTTGGGGTTGGCGGACAACGGCGTGCTGCACCTGGATGATCGCCTGGGGCTGCATCCCAATCTTCAGCCTCTGAAGCAGCTTTGGGATGGTGGGAAGATGGCGATTATTGAAGGGGTTGGTTATCCCAACCAGAGTCTTTCGCATTTCCAGGCGATGGATATCTGGCAGACGGTGGATCTAAACGGCAATGGAACTGAAGGTTGGCTGGGCAAACTGGTTGCGGGCTGGGTTGATAAAGACGGCCATCCTTTTAAATCCCTGGATGTAGGGGTGCAGACGGCGCAGGCGTTGTCCTCCATTAATGCCCAGGTTCCGACGATGTCGAACATTCAGAGCTACCGAGTCTATCACGATCCCGTCGACATGGATGGTGGAACGGCGCGGATGAACGCATTGATGAAGTTGTATAATTCCTATCCAGGTACTTCGCCGTATGCCGCGCTATTGGATACGACGGCCACACATGCCCGGAGTGGCTCACAGCAGTTGCACGCGGCAGACGCACAGTATCAGCCAAAAGTCAGCTACCCGGTGGGGCCGTTTGCGCAGGGACTCAAAGTGCTGGCGGAGGCGATTGTGCAGGATCTTGGATTGCGCGTTGGCTATGTAACCCTCGGTGGCTTTGATACTCATGCCAACGAAAAGATTACCCATGATCTATTAATGAAGACGCTGGCTGATGGGTTGTCCGCTTTTTATGCGGACCTTGATCAGCATGGGAAAGCCGATAATGTAGTAATCATGACATGGTCTGAATTTGGGCGACGAGTCGAAGAAAATGGGAGTCTGGGAACCGATCATGGCACGGCCGCTCCAATGTTTGTGATGGGCAAACCAGTAAGCAAAGGAATTTTCGGCGTGCCACCTGAATTGAACAATCTCGATGTAAATGGCAACATGAAATATACGACGGATTTCCGCTCGGTCTACGCCACAGTGCTTGATCGTTGGATGGGAGCCTCCTCTAAAACGGTGCTTGGCGGATCTTTTGACAACCAGAATTTCTTGCCTCAGCCCAAATGACCGATGTGGTACAGGTATGGTGTAGGGCTCGGTGACTTTCAGGTTGTCGGGTCTTTGTTTGTCTGAGCCGGCTCCTTTGCGGGGGCACGCGGGTCTAGGCGACGTGGAGTGAACTTGTTCTGGCCTGCTATAATAGGTTCGGTAAAGAACTTTCTTAAGAGCGAGGAGCAGGCATAGTTATATGTCAGATATACAAACTGAAACAGAGACCGAGCAGGAGGTAGCGTCCACCCAGAAGTCATCGGCACGTGGTATTCGTATCGCCCTGATACTGGTGTTGCTGATGACCTTTGGTGTGCTGGGTCTCTTTATGGCCTACAGCCATCTACCTTCGGCGGGCCCGGGCGATAGCGGGGCCACCAATGATCTGGTTACGCCGACGGCTGTTGTGAGCAATCTCCAGGGTTCGTTGAATGTCGGGCGCAGCCTGTATTACAAAGGGGCCAATATTAAAGTGACACAGGTTGTCCAGGCCACCAGCTTTTCGGACGATACGAAGTTGAAGGGACCCCATATCATACGGGTCTATGTGGCATCTACGATTGCCGGTCAAGCTCCGGTTGGGGTTGATTTTCCGAAGCTGACACGCCTTGTACTGCCCGATGGGAGTAGTATCACCCCTTCACTGGTGACGATTGTGCCATTTATGCTACCAAACGAAGTCTCAAGCGGCTATTTCGATTTTCCAGCGACAACAAAGCTGGATCTTTCTTCGCTGGGCTTGCATATTGGCAATAGCAGTACGCTTTATTTTAAATAGCGCAAAGCTGGTTAGCAGAAATGTGCGAAGGTACACAAAGGACTGAGGAGAGCCTGAGATGGGACTCCTCAGTCCTCTTCGCTTGGGGCACCGACATGTTCGATCCGGTGCAAGACATCGGCTAAGGAAGCCAGGCTGGCATTGGACGTGCGACTATCATCCTGTTTTTTCTGCATAAGATCTTCAAGTTGAAGATAATATTCGACCAGGACGCGTTCGCCGCTGGTATGATCGATGCATTCTTCCAGCAAGGTTTGGGCCTCTTCATAGGTTTCCAGGCGTTCCTGGGCAGCCTGATAACGTTGCTGAGCCTGACGTAAGCGGGCCTCTTGTTGCTGACTATCGCGGCGTCTGGTGGGGGTGAAGGCCTGGTCCTGACTGGCCTCCTGAAGGGCAAGAGCTGTATTGCCCATCTCGATGCGGGTATCTTGCTGACGGCGCGTTAACCACGCCCTGACAGCGTGCAGGCGCACCAGAATGCTGGCACTTTCGGGCAGGCGTAGCTCATCTTGTGAAAGTAGCTCGTCGCTACCAATAATTTCGTCGCCTTCATTCTCTTCTTGCTCATTTTCTGAGAAATCGTCATGAAAATCCATACTATCGTCTTGTCTCCAATTTGCTTTTGTAACACTAGCGCCTGTTCGTGGGCGGTGAGGGATCAGGCTATTTGAGTGGTATCCTGTCTTTTCGTCATCATATCACATCTCTCTTTTGTCGTTTGAGAGAGTTTGTTCAGGCGCCGAGATAGGAAGCCAGGAGCATCAGGTAGGCCACGATTCGCACCCCGGCCGCAATAATTGTGACAAGCGCCAGACCTGTATGCAAGATACCTGGAATGTTCAGGGCGTAGCCGCAGAGGAGTATCAAGAAGGTGACTGTCATCATCAAACTAAAATGGGTCGCTTTCGAAGCGTAAAGCATCAGGTAACGAGTGAAGGCGCAGAAGTATACGATCATCCGACAGCTATTAAGCGCGAGCGTTACGAGAGGGCTGGTGATAGGTGGATAGAGCGGCGTAAGCAGTACAACAGCGATAAATATCATGAATGTGACCATTTGCCAGCGCCTGAGTTTTTGCATCTGTATATGCGATTTTACAAGTGAGCTAAGAAATATGAACAGACCACCAGAGCAGGCCCCAAATGCTCTTACCCATTCTGCGTTAAAGTGATTTCCCCAAAGATGTGTCTCTCCGACGGTCCCCGCGAATGTGCCCATCGAAATCAAGAGCATGGAAAAGCCGAGCACGGCTATCATATCGTTCAGTGAAAGGCGATAGATATAAAGAGCCCTGATTGCAATGCCCAGACAGATAGCCCCGATAGGAATGGACATAAGGTTTGAGATCTGGCTGATGGTCATAGATGGTTGCTTCCTTTAAGCGAGTTGAAATGACGTTGATCAGGCTGGATGTTGCAATAGTGTTTAGCTACGGACCGATTGGAAAAAAGTTTTTGTCGTGAAATCGTATGAAATAATGAAGTAGAAATTTTTAAATATCTCTCATACATTTAAACGTTATTTGGGCATTATTGTAACACAACCGTACGACAATGGAAAATGTATGTTAACTGAATAGAGGAAAGAGAGAGAATGCTGGGGACATCACCTCGCGTCGCGCAGCCCCCAGCCAGGTGTCAAAGCCCTTCGGACCCCCCTTATGATATGTTTATGAATGGGCGGGGGAGCCAGGTTTTTGGGTTGCTATTACAAAACACTTCGCAACGGCGCTCGCGCGCCTACTGAACGCTTATCAAGCAGGCGGCTCTGGAAGTTCCCCGCTTAAGATGGTACTGGCACTGTCCCTGCTGGCTTCTGGAGAGCGTTCAGTCAGTGAAGTGAATGGCTTGCTATTAGCCGATAGG
>DASSXK010000338.1:0-3271 GCA_035703945.1 Ktedonobacteraceae bacterium
CTACCTCCAGTTTGGCAAAGATATTGCTCAGGTGTCGGTTCACCGTCCGAGGCGTGAGATGCAAACAGTCAACCACCTCGCGATCGCTATGCCCAGATGTAATCAAGCGCAATACATCAAGTTCACGCTTTGTAAGCACCTCGCTTAGTAAAGGTTCCGAAGGGATCATCCGGCTAAAAGTCGGAGCTTGAGCAATTCCTACCTGGTGCTCAAGTTGACGTGCGCCGTTATAAAGCGTATCAACCATTGCAACGGCTCGTCGCATATTGTAGCGCAAGAAAATCGCTCGTGCTTGCTCACAAAGCGCCGCGATATGTTGAAGAGGCAAACGACGTAATACAGCCACACGTGCCTGCTCATACAGGATCGCAGCCTGCTCTGGATGATGATTCGCACGCCGACAGAGGGCCAGACCTTCTTCAAAGTAGTATTCCGCTGTCTCCCAATCTCCCTTATGTGCGAAGATTACACCCAGTATCCGAGCCACCGAATTACCATAATAGAGGAAGCCATGCAACGTGCGAATATATTGAAGATAGAATTCAACCAACTCCTCCAGGCCAAGGTGCAGGTATCCTTCGGCTAGAAAAGGAAAGTAGAACCGGCCCACAGTTCCACGTGGCGGAGGAAGGGAGGCCGCACGATCAAGCTGCACAAGAGCTTCCGTCTGACGTCCCGTCACCGCCAAAAAATATCCATAGAGAGCAAGCGTACAGGGATACCAATCCACTGTTACGGCGGCCTGGCAGCTTTCAAGAAACAGGTGATCGGCCTCAATCCAGTCGCCTCGTTTAAAAAGGAGCATCGCTTTTGCCACTAATATGAGAGGTTTTAAGCGGACCTCCTTGATGGCCTCTGCTTCCCTGAGAGCCATTTTCATATAAGACAAGCCCTCTTCCCAATCACCCTGATTCCCGGCTATCCCTGCTTGCGTCCAGTAAAACCAGCCGATACGCTGCCGCACGCCATAGAGCTTCGCTCGTTCAAGGCCACGTTGGATATATATATCTGCAAGCTCCATATCGCCCAAAACCAGATAGCTTGCCCCAAGCATTTGTTCAAGGACGGCAGCACGAAAGGGATTGCCAACTGTGATATACAGATTTACAGCTCGTTCTTGCAGGCTGACCGATTCGTGGATCTGTTCCCCCCAGCTTCTCAAATAACCAACCATTTGCAAAGCAAAGGCCTGGCTACCCAGATCCCCCATCTCTAGCGCAAACTGGTGAAGCTGCCAGAGCGCCCCCTCCGCCTCCTTCGGTTTGTTCAGCGCTATATATAGCATGCCCTGCGCCTGAAATACCCTCATTGCTTCCAACGTCGCATTTGATCCCTTTGCCCCCTGAATACGATAACCCACAGGGACAGGGCCAGGATAGCTATCATTCTGGCTATTGCTACTTTCCGCCTCAATTTTCTTTGGCGGGCGAGCTGCAAGCATATCTGAGGCGATCTGCATATGAGCAAGTGCCTTATCATATTGAAGCAGCAGGCGATGGGTATCGGTCAGTAGGCGGTGAAGTCGCACATGATCCAGATAGACTTCGTCCCTGATTTGTGGAAGTCGTTGTAAAGCAGCCTGAAGCTGTAAAAGAGCCTGCGCCGCTTCGCCCAGAGCCAGGTAGAGTTCACCAGCGGTTATATAGAGTCCTGCCAACCTCAGATCCTCACCCAGGAGATCTGGGCCTTTCTGCGCTTCCAGCAACTTTATCACAAGGCGGAAGTAGCCAATGGCTTCACCATGAGCGTGCTGCCGTGCTGCTTCCTCGCCAGCACGCATATTCCAGTGAAGAGCGACAATTTGTGTGGAATAGAGGCCAAAGTGCTGCGCCAGACGGGCAGAATGTCCAACAACCTGCTGGGTATAGTCATGCTCCAATGCAATTCCAATCAAGCGATGCAAGTTTTGCGCTTTTGGAACGGGGACGCTATTGTACAACACTTCATACACATTATCATTGCAAAATGAATAGTGACGATGTTCCTCCGATAAGCTGGACTTCCCCCCGTGAGAGATTTGTTGTCTGCTAATAAAGGCCTTTGCTTCAGCTTCATCAAGCAAGGCCGTCAAATCATTCAGATTTCTCTCGGTAACACGGGCCAACACCTCGACAGAGAAGCTAAACCCCATCAGGACCGCAGCGGAAAGGGCATCATAACATTCCTTGCTCAGCCAGCTTAGGCGCTGCTTTACGGCCGAAATACTACTCTCAGGCAAGCTCAACTTGCGAGAATCCGTCCTGCTCCAACTCCCTTCGTGAAATCGCAATTGGTGGGAGAATAAACAGGTCTGTGCCAGTTCTTCCAGGAAGAAAGGATTACCCTTTGCTCGCTCAAGGAGTGTGCGGGCAACCTCCGCTGGCAACTTGCCAGGGAGCAAGCTCTTTAAATAGCGAGCTGCTTCCTCCCGAGTCAGGGGACCAACAGCGACAAAAGATATGTAATTGTTACGAATAAGATAACGCAGCTTCTCAGAAAAAACAGTTCTCTGCGCCTTCAGGTCATTGTTCAGCAATGCCTGTATTTTCAGGGCGCGCGTCACCCCTACGAAACCTACTCGGCGTTGGCGAAGTCGAACAATAACATATAACAGCAGATCCAGGCTGGCGTTGTCAATCCAATGCAGATTATCGATGCAGAACAAAACAGGCTGTTCCTCAGCAACACGCTCAAGCAGCCTTGCGACGGCATCGAAAACACGAAACTTCTCCTTCTCAGCCGAAAGGAGCCCGGTCTGCTGACCTTCGATTGTCTGTATAAACGGCAGCATCGCGGGTAGATCGGGGAAAAGATGGGCCAGATCAAAGACCAGCGAAGCGCCTGTATGGACAAGCGCTACCGCCTGCTCATGATGTGCCCCACGAGGAGTTTGGCGATCTGCATCATCCTGATGATCAGGCTCCCAATGGGGAAAATCAGACTCTATCCCCAGGAAATAACGAAGTTGCTCAGGGGAGGCGTTCCACAATAAAGGTCTCAACGCTTGAATGATCGGTTGGTATGGTATGGAGGTATCGGACATTGTAGCGCGGGCCTCAAGCACCCGAAAACCGCGTTCGCCTGCCACCCGGCAGAGCTCGGTTAATAAACGTGTCTTGCCTATGCCCATCTCACCGCTGATAACCAGTGCACGAGCACCTGTGGGCGGGTTAAAATTCACAGTATCCAGCAATTGTTGGATACTGTACATCTCCTGCTCCCTTCCAATCAACGGGTGGAGCGGCTTAAGATGCCCCATTCCTACAAATGGGTCGGCGGAAGGCGTTTGCAT
>DASSXK010000362.1:0-2348 GCA_035703945.1 Ktedonobacteraceae bacterium
AGCCCCTTGACTGGGGCGTGGGGCTGCGCCCAACACATCTCCCCTGCTATCGAATGGCAGTTCAGCATACAACGATATAACTGGATTTTAAGGGTTCACAAACAAGTATAAAAGCTAGATGTAAATATCACGAAAACAAACCAGCCGATCATATAAACAAATTTATAAACATTTCCGATAGAACTCCTCTCTCAACGAAACAAGCAACCTGACAGGTTGCAATATGCAGATGTTTCCCGCATACTAAGAAGAAGAAATTTGCCCATAGCAAGCATTGAGCCAACCTGTAATGAAGCACCATTTACGAATGAAGCAGCCAGGCCCAGGTACAACATGTTGAAGAAACTTGAAAAAAGTATTACCCTCCAATTGCTCGTCTTCTACTGCCTGTTTCTCCTGCCGCTCTTGCTGGGAGGGGGAGAGCTTTACCTGTTCCAGCGCGATGCCTTGCAGCGCAACGCCCGCCAAACAGACCTGGGAATCGCACAAGCGCTGGCCCTGGATGTCCAGTCCACCGTACGCACGGCTGCCGAGGAGGATATGGGTCTTTCAAGAAGCGAAGCAGCCAGCCAGCTCAATCTGGCACAGCTCACCTCTATTTTCGCGACAATTAAACGCTCCTATTCCGATGTCAGCCTTTATTTTGTCTGCGACGAATCCCATCACCTGCTAATCAGCTATCCATCCGGCAATACATCCAACCGCTTAGCCAAACAAGCTCATCAAGCTGCCTGCGAATATGTTCCCTCTGCAAGCATGTTGCGCAATAGCACCTCTCAGCCCTCACCGATCCATCTGAGCGCCATAACGCACGAGCCAGTTGTCTCTTTAACGCAGCCGATCGTGAACGTACAGGGTCAAACAATTGGAATTTTGGGGATGAATGTTTCGCTGAATCAGCTTTCAGCCCATATCCAAGCGATCCAGCGGCAACTGGCGTCCAATGGCGAGATTCATATTTTGATCATCGATCAGGCCGGACAGGCTCTGGCGAGTACGGATCGCCTGCCGCTGCAAAAAGATCTACGCCCCACCTCGCCAGGTCTGCAACGGGCCCTCCTTGGACAGCAGGGCAACCTGACAGTGCATGTCCAGAATCGCGACTGGCTATATAGCTATGCCCCGGTTACTGGCACGCGCTGGGCAGCGGTTGTCCAGCGACCGACCGATGTAACTTTCGCAACTATTATCAGCTTTCAGAACAGTCTGGTCCTGGCCCTGGTGATGTTGATCTTCGGAGCCAGCTTCTTCTGGTTTGTGCTGCATGGCTGGGTCGTCGCGCCGCTCTCAAAGCTGGCCCAGGCCGTTCGTTTGATTAAACCGGACCAGGCGGCAAATGTGACGGCCAGCAATCTCTTAGCCAAAGACCGCAGTCGCGTCGATGAAGTTGGGCAACTGATTGGAGCATTTTCGATGATGGAGGAAGAGATCCATGTCCTCTTCCGTAAAAGCGATGAACGGAGCCAGGTCCGCCTGCACACTCTCGACGCGATTATGCGCAGTATGGACGAAGGCGTCCTGCTCGAACGCCCGGATGGACAATTTCTCTATGCCAATCAGAGCTTCACACAGTTTGTCGGACTTGTCCCGCAGGAGCTACTTCTGGACGATGCCTCAGACGCTCCCCACGTAGAAAAACACCTGCTGGCCCTGATCGAAGAGCCGCAAGCCTATCTGGAGGCCATTTATAACGCCGAACAGGATGACACGCCCCATACGATTGAATTTCATGTCAAAGGCTATTACAATTCAGTTGGACATCTGGTTAGCGGTCGTCGTACAATCCACGCACGTATCTTCTATGTGCGCGACCAGGCCGATCAACTCCTCGGACGCGGCAAGATCTTTCGGGATGTGACGCGCCAGAACGAGGCTGAGCAGATCAAGAAAAATCTACTGGCGATCATCTCGCACGAGCTCCGCACGCCTCTGACAACGATTAAGGGCTACGCGACCAGTCTGCTGGAGACCGATGTGGAGTTGGATAGTGCCTCGCAGCAGCATTTCCTGCAACGCATTGTCCAGGAGGGCGATCGGATGGCAGATCTCGTCACGAGTCTGCTGGAGATGTCACAGTTGGAGGCCGGGACGCTCAAGCTTACCCCCTCCTTGCATCAACTGGAGGCATTGATAGAGCAGGCCATCGGGGAGGATCACCGGGAGGCGATCCAGGTTCAGGTGCCGGCCGATATTCCGTTGCTCTATATCGATCAACGTCGTTTCGAAATGGTGCTGCGCAACCTGATTGAAAACGCTCGCTGCTACGCGGGGAAAGAGGCCCAAATCGAAATTTCCGCGACCTTCCAGAGAAGCCACGAGGGCTGCGGCCTGTACCTGGATATCGCGGA
>DASSXK010000440.1:0-2250 GCA_035703945.1 Ktedonobacteraceae bacterium
TAGAGCGTTATATGCATGCTCAATTTTATAAAACCTGAAGCACCCTCTGCTGTATTCTGAAGTATACCATATGGATTGTGGGAAATTCGCTCGATTATGACGGAACTTGCCCAATAAACACGTAAAATTCGTACTCCATATGATATGTGTCCCATTCCGCTGGCATGGCTCGAATCGTGGCATCAAACTCTTCGGTTGAGACCTGTATCTGATTGCTGAAAAATCCTTTTAAGCGGCTGAAACCTCTGAGCATGTCTTCAGCCAAAAGCTCTCCGGCTGGTCCTCCCCACTTGCCTGCTGGTATGCATAAGGTCTTTTTCTGAACTTTTTGTAAGCCCACTTGCTGTAAAAGTGTATCAAGCTGACTAACAGCCGAAGCATCGATATCGCGCAGTCGGCTGGCGTCATTCCACCATTGGATGAATTGTTGCATCGCGGGGCCAGGATTGATGAAACCCGTGCCGCCTTCGACCATCTCGATCCAGCCTCCCGGTTTTGTGACACGTATCAGTTCTTGAATATCCTTTGGCCATTGTTGGGTCGGGATACCAGTCACCAGGAGTCGCTGATGCACGAAATCAAACAATCCCCCTTCAAATGGCAACCCTTCCAGGACATTTCCCTGGACAAAGATATAATTATCGGGCTGTGAGGCATCGGATGCTTGCTCATCAGGAGCGGCCAATTCGAGATCGAGACCTGTGACCTCCGCCTGAGGACATTCCTCGGCCATATCGAGTCCCCAGCGACCGGTGCCACATCCGACATCCAGGATCGTGCTGATATCTGCTTGAAGTGGGGCCGCGTAGTTACTCCCCAGCGTGATCTTTAGGAGGTGATGCTGTAAATCAAGCCGCTGATTCTCCTGGATATCTTTGGGGAGAATATAGTTCGAATCGAGTAGATGCCTGCGATCTTCAAGCATAAATTCTATCGCCCTTCTATATTGTTCAGTTGATTGTAGCTTGCCGTAACAAGGTTTGTTCATATTTTTATGGGGATCTTAACGTTTCTGCGTGGAGGAATCATTTCTTGTCTAAAATAATCTTTCCTCTCCAAATATCACATATTATGGCTTTAAATGCAAGCTCTTCTATTTTGTAGCGAGTGCATGATTTCGCAACCTCCTACAGTGTCACAACTTGCTTGTTGATATATATCCATAAGTGCGATTATGAAGAAGAGAACAGACCACTCTTATGCCGAGGAGAAGAAACTATGAATGAGACGCATTTTTGGATCGGAGTTGTTTCGCAAGAGCATGTCCAGCGCGGCGTTGAGTCCGGTTCTGCCCAGCTTAACCACGGCAAGCGGGCACCCCTGGCGAGAATGCATGCTGGCGACTGGTTTATCTACTATTCGCCCCGTACCAGCTATCCCTCTGGTGCTCCGCTTCAGGCATTTACGGCTATTGGGCAGATCACATCGGACGTGCCTTACCAGGTCACACTCACCGAGGATTTCCAACCTTATCGGCATACGGTTCGCTATCTCCCCTGTCGGATCGTCCCGATCCAGGAAGTCCTGGGAGACCTGACATTCTTACCGGATAAGCAGCATTGGAGCGCGAAGTTTCGCTTTGGTCATCTCGCTGTGCCCCGGACCGATTTCCAGCGAATTGCCCGGGCAATGGGCGTTTCAATTCCTGAATTGTGACGGAGGGGTCTTGATGTCACTTTCTCGCTTTGAGCAACCCGAGGATAGTCCCGGTTTCTTACTCTGGCAGCTTACGAATATGTGGCAGCAGCGTATACACGTGTCAAAGCAGTCTCTTTGACGGATGAGGGACGAGCCGTCGCGCAACGCGCCTTTTTCGTTGTGGAGGCTGTTGATGAACAGTTCTTTCTGGAGCCTGGCGAGCAAAACGTGACCTTTATTGAGTTGATGCAACAGTTGATCAGATCTCATGCGAACAAATGCGTGCTTCCCTGGCTGTGTGAAGCAGAGAGGCCCTTATTGGGGATGCAGAGCGACCTGCGAGGTTCTGCATCCCCATTAAGCTATGCAGTTGCACGTTGAAATGAGCGAGTAACCCAGATTAGAGCCAGCAGAGCCATTCAAAATTGCCATTTGATATTAGCCTGCTTGAGTATTCCAATCTCACGCGAGAAACCCCCTCTTTTGTGACTTGGCCCCGTGAGCGGAGGCTCATTGAGCCTATCCATGTTCCAATCTCATGCGAGAAACCCCCTCTTTTGTGACAGGGCAAAAAGAGATAGCGGCAGCGGCGGGGATCTCCATATTCCAATC
>DASSXK010000454.1:0-2942 GCA_035703945.1 Ktedonobacteraceae bacterium
ATCAACAAGTGCATCCACTGTTGACCGAGGAAGCTTGAGTACAAGCGAGCCCCTGACAAGCATCGCGAAGATTTTATCGTATACCTTCAGCGCGGAAGCCCCAAATCCCCGCTTCGCCCCTGCTCCATCAGCAGGAGGAGTCACACCCGGACTGGCAAGCATCTCCTCAACAATCACAGCGAAACGCTTTTCAGAAGTCAAAATCGGATCTTCCATAAATGATATGCCTCCAAAACGCAGCCTTCCCGGCCCTCATAATAGAGAGTAACAAATCTATCCTTACCGTTTATCTCTTGAACTTCCGAGCTGATTGCCTGCTCAAAAGTACCCCTTGAAAGGTTCAGATCAATAAGGACATTATATCAGAATTGGAACATATTTACCATAGAATCCGGGAATTTGACATACCACATCATATTAATGGGTAGATTTAGTGGCATTTCATCTATGACTATACGAAGTTCTAGCTTTGTCCGGCTAGATTATCGCCCTGGCCACTGCACGTCCTGCTGTCCGGCCTGAGAAGATGCAGCCGCCAAGGAAGGTTCCCTCCAGCGCCCGGTAGCCATGCATACCACCACCACCAAAGCCTGCCACCTCACCGGCGGCATAGAGTCCTGGCAGCGGTTGCTCATCTTCTCCCAGTACGCGCCCGGAAAGATCGGTCTTTACGCCTCCCAGCGTTTTGCGTGTCAGAATCGAGAGGCGGACAGCGATCAGTGGACCGGCGGCAGGATCGAGTATGCGGTGTGGCTTCGCGACACGGATCAGGCGATCGCCCAGAAACGCTCGCGTGGCACGGATCGCAGTCACCTGGGTATCTTTGCTGACGCGGTTGAGCATTTCGCGATCGCGTGCCATCACCTCTTGCTCCAACGCAACTGGATCAATTAATGCTTCCTCGGTGAGTTCATTCATGGCCTGTACCAGTTCAGCCAGATTGGGCTTCACCAGGAAGTCGATCCCTTTTTGCTTAAAGGCTTCGATCGGGGCAGGCGCCCCAGGAAGAGCCCGGCCGAGGGTCTTGAGAATACTGCGACCAGTCAGGTCGGGATTCTGCTCGGAGCCGGAGAGGGCAATTTCGCGCTCAATGATGCGCTGATTGAGCAAGAACCAGGAGTAGTCGTAGCCCGACGTTGTAATATGCTGAAGTGCGCCAAGCGTGTCAAAGCCAGGGAAAAGCGGGACCGGCAGACGATGTCCCCGTGCATCCAGCCAGAGAGGGGTTGGTCCGCTCAAAATACGGATCGCATGGTTGGTCCAGATCGGAGCGTAATTATGGATGCCTTCGGGATAGTGCCACATGCGGTCGGAATTGATCAGGTGTCCCCCGCTCGACTTAACGATTTCAAGCATCCGGCCATCAACATGATCGGGGACTCCAGAAATAAGATTTTTGGGAGGAGGTCCCATCCGCTCCGGCCAGTTCTGGCGAACCAGTTCATGGTTGCCACCAATTCCACCCGTTGTAACGATCACGGCCTGGGCTTTTAGATCAAAGTTGCCGACAATCTCACGAGAGCTGGGAACACCGCGCTCAACTGAACTGGGTTCCAGAACTTCGCCCTGCACGCCATTGATCACCCCGCCGCTCATACTCAGACGGCTGACACGATGGCGGAAACGCAGGGTCACAAGACCCCGATCCACTCCGGCACGGACACGGCGCACAAAAGGCTCCAGCACGCCCGGTCCCGTTCCCCAGGTGACATGAAAGCGCGGCACCGAATTGCCATGTCCGGTCGCACTATAGCCGCCGCGCTCAGCCCACTGCACAATCGGGAAGGCCCGCAGACCCTGGGCACGCAGCCAGGAGTACTTCTCACCGGCTGCAAAGGCAACATACGCCTGCGCCCATTGACGAGGCCAGTAATCCTCTTCGCGATCAAAACCCGCCGTGCCAGACCAATCCTGCCAGGCCAGTTCATAGGAATCTTTGATGCCAAGTCGCCGCTGCTCAGGGGAATTGACAAAAAATAGTCCCCCAAATGACCAGAAGGCCTGCCCCCCAAACGAGGCCTCTGGCTCCTGCTCTAAAATAATAACTCGCTTCCCCGCATCTATCACTTCTGCCGCCGCAACCAGTCCCGCCAGACCGGCCCCAACAATGATTACATCCGCCTGATCCTGCATACAATTCTCGCTTTCACATGTACAACGACATCCATCGCAAACTGGCTGGCACTACTGCTCTTCCACCAGTCAGGTTATTATAACCGCTTGCTGGCTTCTGTGCCTCAGCAATCCTGGCTTTCTGGCTTGTTTTTCAGCTAATTTGGGCCAGGCCTGGAATCACAATAGTTAGCCATGCACTTCGTTGACTGAATGCGCTTGAGAAGCCTGTAACATTGTTGCTAGTACCGCTCACAGCGGGAACACCCCCATATTGCCTGCTTGTAAAGCGTTCAGTAGACGCGAGAGCGTCGTTGCGAAGTGTCTTTCAAGAGTAAACTATTCACAGATAGCAACGTATAGTTTATCGGGAACAATTTTAACGTGTGTCACACCAACGCCTGGGGGTAACAGACTTTTCAAAAATTAAATCGCAATAAGCAAGAAGGAGAGAGTGATATGGAGGCCCTTTTCTATCAGACACAAGACCTCAATCTTGGGGCAATTGCCCAGTCACTGGTACTTGAATACCAGGCAAGGGGCTTTGAGGCACAACAATTTGGCGATACAAACAATGTTACCGTTCAATTAAAGCAGGAAAGCACCTTAAGGTCAATCACTGGCTTTAACAAGGCACTCGGCATCTCGATGCAGCGTATCCAGGATGGCACATTGATGAGGGTCGGAGCAATGGATTGGGCAGATCAGATCGTTGTTGGAGCGGTCGGCCTGGCGATCCATCCACTCTTGATTACCGCCGCCATCGGAGCACTCCAGCAGCACAACGCCTTACACGATGTCCTCCGCTCGATTGATTATCATGTGCGACT
>DASSXK010000497.1:0-10288 GCA_035703945.1 Ktedonobacteraceae bacterium
TTTGTGACGCGCTTTCAGCATGAGGCGCAGGTGATTGCCTCATTGCGCCATCCCAATATTGTGCAGATCCATGATTTTCAGATCTCACAGCCACCTGAATCTGAAAGCCCGACTCCCTATATGGTGATGGCCTATATTGAAGGGAAGACGCTGGCTGACTATATTGCTCGTACCTCCGCCAGGGGCAATATTCCATCTCCTGGCACGCTTGTCAATCTTTTCAGCTCAATCAGTCTGGCGATCGATTATGCTCATCAGCAGGGGATGATTCACCGCGATATAAAACCGGCAAATATCTTGCTGGACAAAAATAATACGCGCCGAAACTCGATGGGGGAGCCGATTCTGACGGACTTTGGCCTTGCCAAGCTGATGGGGGCTTCCGCTGGCACGTTGACGGCTTCGTCGCTGGGGACGCCGCTCTATATCTCGCCCGAGCAGGCTCAGGGTTATGCAGGCAATGAACGGAGCGATCTGTATTCTCTGGGCGTGATCCTCTATGAAATGGTTGCTGGTGTGCCGCCTTTCCGGGGAGCAAATCCGGCGGCGCTATTTGCGCAGCATATTAATGTGATGCCAACCTCGCCTGCCGTTTTTAATCCAAATATTCCACCGGCGCTGACAATGGTGATTATGACGGCTCTGTCAAAAGATCCAAATGGGCGTTTTGCCAGTGCTTCCCAGATGACAGCCGCAGCCGCTGAAGCTCTGAATATTCCGGTCCCTGAGGGGTTGAGCCAGTATGCCAATCCGCAGGATGCTCGTTCTATGCCGACGTACTTTACTTCACCTTTCCCAAATTCAGGGACGGGAGCCGCATTAACACCATCCGTTGCTACCTCAGTTTCGCCGACGTTGTCGCAGCCTTCGGGGACGGTTCCGGCGGGTTCGAGCAATCCTGGTAATGTGACACCACAGCTTTCTACATCCGCCTCTGGTCAGCAGAGAACGCTGCCAGACACTCGTAGCACGGGAGGTGGGCAAGTTGCACAGGCGAATGCTTTTGCGGCCTCAGGCCTTATTCAGAGGCCAGTCACACCGGTTACACCGCCAATGACCCCTTCGGGTCCACCCCCTCCACCGACCGGCAGGCGTTGGAAAGGATGGTATACGTTGGTGGCTGCGCTGGTGATCCTGGCACTGCTAGGATCGGGGCTGGGGGCTTACTTCGTATTCTTTCACCATAGCTCCTCCAATGTCGTGGCTGCTCCAGTTCCTGGTGGCGAGGCTTTCTTTATGAGCAGTGGACAGCTCGATATAGGGACGGCGCAAGGCATCGGCGATCAGTTGCAAATCAACCTGAAACATGTTCCCGCGCCCGGTCCTGGCAAGAGTTACTATGCCTGGTTGCTTGGGGATAAGCAGCCCCATGTTGAGGCACAGCCGTTAGAGCCAGCGCCGCAGTTTAAGCTGCCGCTGTTGCTGGGCAAGCTGAATGTTCAGAATGGCAACGCGAGTCTCTTCTATGCCGGAACTTCACATAACGATAACCTGATCTCGGTGGCAAGCCGAATGTTGATTACTGAAGAGGCCACGAACGGGACGCCGCTCGGTCCGGCTGGGAGTAGCAGTAGCTGGCGTTATTACGCGGAGATTCCACAGACGTTGTTTGGTAAACCTCAATTGAGCGCACTTGATCATATTCGGCACCTATTCTATAAAGAAACCAGGGTCGATGTGCTTGGGCTGCCGGGCGGCCTGGATACCTGGCTATACAGAAATACAGAAAAGGTCATGGAGTCAGCTATCGCGGCACGAGATGATTATCATGGGCAGGCGACAGACTTTGGACTAATCCATAATCTGTTCCTGGCGATTCTGGATTACCTGGATGGCTCGCCAAATGTCGGGGTTGATGTGCCCGCTGGAAGCAGTATTGTTGCTGATCCAACGGCTTCGCAGGTGGCTTTGCTTTCGGTCGTACCAGCGCAAACAAATAAAACCAATCTTGCGCATAACCCACCGGGTTATCTGCAACACGTTGCGCTGCACTTGAATGGTGTTGTGCAGGCACCCGATGCTACTCCGGCCATGCGGGCTCTTGCGACCCGGATTATTGAATCGCTCAATAACGCGAAAATCTGGTTGGGGCAAGTCAGAATGGATGCCAGACAGCTTGCAGCGATGAATGCGGCTCAGCTTGATCAGCCTGCAACGCAGAACTTGCTTGATGATATGTTGACGAATGCGACCTATGCCTATATCGGCCACCTGGATGCCAGCACAAATCAGGTTTTGCCCGGTGTGTTGCAGGTACATTACGATGTGGCGGGTCTGGCGACACTGACGTTGACCGCGAACCTGCCAAAGAAGATCTGAGGCATCTGCGAATTTAACGTACGGCAGGCGTTCCTACGTTGAATAGAAATTTTTATTGAGGGGTATGCGACTGAAATGGAGCAGCAACTGCTTGGCAAATATGAACTGCTGGTAAGCCTGGGGCGAGGTGGAATGGGAGAGGTCTGGAAGGCCCGTGATACGCAGCTACGTCGCTATGTGGCGATTAAGCTGCTCAATGCTGATCTACAGGCTAATCCAGATTTTGTGGCGCATTTTATGCGTGAGGCCCGGCTTGTTGCGTCCTTACACCATCCGAATATTGTGCAGATCCACGATTTCCAGTTTATGGGTGCCCAGACAGCAAGTGTCAATGCTTATATGGTGATGGATTATATCGAGGGCGGGACCCTATCGGACTATATGCGTAACACCGTTCGCAAGGGCTTCTTTCCTACGGCTGAGGCAATTGTCGACCTGTTTGCAGCCATCAGCCTGGCCCTCGATTATGCCCATCAGAAAGGGATGGTTCACCGTGATATTAAGCCTGCAAATATCTTGCTGGACAAACCCGTTTCGGCTGGCAACAGCATCGGAGTGCCAATCCTGACTGACTTTGGGATTGCGCGTTTGCAAGGGTCGGGAACTTCGACTCTGACGCACGCTTTAATTGGGACGCCGCTCTATATCTCGCCTGAGCAGGCGGCTGATCAGAAAGTTGATGCACGCTCCGATCTTTATTCCCTGGGGATTGTTCTCTATGAGATGTTGACGGGTAGGCCGCCCTTTCGTGCCGATAGCGCGATTGCGATTATGATGCAGCAGATGTATGGAAACCCAACTGATCCGGCGAGGATAAATCCGCGTATTTCGCCTGCACTGTCGGCTGTGGTGTTACAGAGTATCGCGAAAGATCCGGAGGCGCGTTTTCCGACTGCGACTGCAATGGCTGTCGCGCTGGCGCAAGCCTTAGACGTGCCTGTTCCTCTCAATTTAAGTAACCAGGTTGCTCTGGGAGAAGCGCCGGAACATAATCCCCTCCAACCGGCGACACCTTTCTTTGGCATCGATCCTGACATCCCTTTCTTCTCCTCTTCGGATGAGTCCTATACGCCTGCTGTCGCGGGGCCTGCTGGTTCGTTGGGGGTTTATCAATCTCAGCAATCGTTCACGCCGGTACCCGCGATCTATCCTGGAGAAGCCCGGGAGCCACGTCTGTCAGGCCGGGGTCGCAGATGGGTTTTTATCGCACTCATGGCCTGTGGGTTGCTGATTTTGCTGGGAGTTGGTGTCTTTGTGTATCCGCTGCTCTTCTCGCCGACCGGTGTGCCGAAAGTAACCAGCAGCGCCGTTGGGCAGATAGCTTTTTCCAGTAGTCCATCTGCGACCAATGACCAGGTGCGGATTGACCTGACGCATGTTGCGTCTCCACCTGCGAATACGACTTATTATGGCTGGTTGGTGAATCCGAACAATGATACAAGTAGTCCATCTCACTGGCCTTTACAGGTCCAGAATGGGGCGATCCATTATCTTTACAGTAGCCCGCAACACAGCGACCTGCTTTCGCAAAATGAGTGGTTTGTGATTACAGCGGAGCCGGTGAATAGCACCCCGATTATTCCTTTTGCTGATCCCACCAGGCATATTTACTATGCGCTTTTTGTGCATACACCCTCCTCATCTCACACCTTTGACGTCAAGCAATGTGTGTTGGGTGGCGTCACGTCTTCGGCGGCACCTTGCAACAGGTAGGCTGGCAGGGTGATATCAGACCCCTCGCTCGCTTTCTGCCAACAATCGAATGGCTTGTTATTCTTCCTCATCTCATTGATAATGATAATACAGCTATTTTTTGACGTGCTGCTACGTTGATCGTAGGATAATCATCTAATGGAATAATCGAGAAGGGGGTCTGGATGACAAATGCTACGCGCTTGAAGATTCTGATGGTCACAACAGAGGCGGTTCCGTTTGCCAAAGAAGGAGGGGTGGCCGATGTGATGGGGAGCTTGCCCAAAGAGCTTGCGGCCCTGGGTCATGATGTTCGCCTTTTTCTGCCCCGGCATGGGACGATTGACCGCAATGGCTGGGATATCAGGCATACCGGCATCACGCGGACACTCTGGCTGGGGGGAGCCAATCATACCTTTTCGATCCTGCAAGCGACCCTTCCCGATTCGCCTGTAACGGTTTATTTGCTGGATAATGAAGAGTTTTTCGGTTGGCATCAGAAGCTTTATCTCGGACTGGATCAGCTTGAGGAACAGCGGCGCTTTATTTTCTTTTGTCGGGGACTGCTTGAGGTTTTGCCGCAATTGAATTTTGTGCCTGATGTTATGCATCTCAACGATTGGCAGACCGCTCCTTGTGCCGCCTTTCTGCGAACATCCTATCGCTGGCTGATGCGAGAGGGGATGCGGATCGTCTATACCGTGCATAACTTGCAGTACCAGGGACGTTGGAGTCCCTCGATCCTGGATGAAGTAGGGCTGGATCGCTCGCAGGTCTTTACCTCAATCGGACTGGAATTCTGGGGCGATGTGAACTGGATGAAGGCCGGGATCAACTACGCGGATGTGATAACGACCGTTTCGCGCCGCTATGCCGAGGAGATTCAGACGTTGGATTATGGCTGGGGACTCGATGAAGTGCTCTTTCAACGTCATACGCGGATTTTTGGTATTCCGAATGGCCTTGATTGGGACCTCTGGAATCCCGCAACTGACCATGATTTGTCTGCACAATATTCACTGGAAGATGCTTCCCAGGCCAAGACACTTAATCGTTCTTCTCTGCGCCAGGAATTCGATTTGCTGGATGAGCCGGAACTGCCCTTAATCGGAATCGTCAGTCGGCTGGTAGATCAGAAGGGGTTTGATCTGATCGCTGAGCTAGCGGATCAACTGCGTGACCTGCCCCTGCAACTGGTCGTGCTGGGGACGGGGCACCCGGGCTACGAGCAGTTATTCCGTGAGCTTGCCGCAAGCACAGGAAATGTGCGGGCGAGGATCGGCTTTGATGTGGCGCTTTCGCATCGTATCTATGCCGGCTCAGACTTCTTTATGATGCCAAGTCTCTTTGAGCCAGGCGGTCTGGGACAGTTGATCGCGCTGCGCTACGGCACTCTTCCGATTGTACATGCGACCGGTGGACTCGCTGATACCGTGACTGATCTGGATGCAGATCCAAAAAATGGCAATGGGATTAGCTTTGAGGACTATACTTCCGAAGCTCTATTGGCGGCTTTACAGCGTGCGATAAAGCACTACAAGGCGCGTGATCGCTGGCCCACTCTGCTTGAACGAGCGATGGGCTATGATTCGCGCTGGTCTGCCAGCGCCCGAGCCTATAGCCAGCTTTATGGACGCGTCTTGCGCTTACCACCAATGCATATCGCCTAGAGGGATAATTGACTTTGATTCGTTGCTGTTTAGCTCTTGCTCCTACCTTCAAGCCTCGAAACAGGAGCAAGAGCTGCGGGCGGATTTTTAAGTGATCATCCAAAAACCTGGATATTAAACTCCTGGAAGAGCTTGAACATTTCGGCAGGTTCGGGCAGGCTGAATGAGGTGGGGAAGGCGTTGGCGTCGGCGACGGGATAACCGAATCGTCGGAAGAATTCCTCCGTTCGGCCTGCTGGTGTCGTCAGGACAAGCATATGTCCCGCCGTATCTCCAACATTTTTATAGGCGTGTGGAATACGTTTAGGGACATGGATGACGGTGCCTGAGGTGGCGGGAAGCTCGTAATGTGTTCCTTCCTGGTTGATCCCCTCGAATTGAAACCGCCCATCAAGAATGTAGAAGGTCTCCTGATCTTCCTGGGCGTGGATCGGGACGCCGCTTTGGGGCGGCACGGCCCATGACATAAGAAGATACGCTCCCTGCGTATCCTTTGTCGAAAGTTTAATTGTGCCAACATCGGTAATTACGCCCAGAAAATCGCCTTCGTCGGCTTTTACCAGATAATTCAAGGGCGATGTACCGGTTGCAAAAAATATTTGGAGGATTCTGGCGGCTGTGGACTCATTATTTTGATAATGGATTGGCGGTTGAGTGGCGGGCAGGTGCAGGATATCTCCTGCTTGAAGTTGCCAGGTCTCTTTGGCGGCTGAATATACTTTTAGCAGTCCTTCCATCAGATAGAGGGTGCGTTGGCCTGTCGCGGCCTCGAAAGTTTCTGTGTTTCCTGGTTGGATCGTGATCTCCTCCAGGTGAAATAGGCCTTGCGTATTATCTCCGCTCAAGGGGGTGGGGGCCGCGACGGAATCGATCCGGATCATTTGCGTGTGCACCATTTTCTCCTCTTTCGGCAGTTTTTTACGAAGGTAGCGTGGGGATGTGCCTTGCCTGTTTCTTCCGATGAGCAAGCAGAGTCGCCCATCGGAAGAAACAGGTGGGATTACTTAAATGGAGTACCCCAGCGTTCCTTGAAGACGACTTCGCCAAGTGGTTTGCGTTTCTTCTTGCCTTTACCGACAGTCTTGACCGGATAGCCAAAAGGCACGATCGCCAGGATCGTATGATCCCTGGGAATACCCAGGAACCCATTGACTTCCTGAAGGTTGGAGAAGCCGACCCAGTTTGAGCCAACACCGTGCGACCAGGCAGTCAAAACCATCGACTGGATGGCGCGGCTGGCGTCGGAAACGTCGAAAGGACTTTTCTCCATGACTACGACAATTGCCAGCGGGGCCTGGGCGATATAGGGACCCGTGCGAGCGAGCCTTCCAAGCTGCTTGAGCGCCTCGGGCTCCTTAACAACGATAAAGTTCCAGGGCTGTCCATTCATGCTGCTGGCTGTCAGATGCGCAGAATCGACGATCTCCCTGACAATTGGTTCGGGGATGGCTGTATCTTTGAACTGGCGGACGGCCAGGACAGTTCGAATTGCCTCAAAAGTTTCCATGACATGTGCTCACTTTCCGGGCGCTTTAGGCGCTGAATATCACCGGGTATCGATATAATACTTTGATGCAAAAAAGGTTTGTGGAGCAGGGGGGTCTAATGTACCGAAGTTTCGAAAAAAGGGAAACACCGTCGTGACCTTCAACATTCTGCTCCTGTTACAGTATAATGCGAGAAGTGAAGATAAATCTACTGGCCGTCCGGCTAGTCCTGCATTAACCCTGGAGGTACAACTATGCCTGCTCACGAATGGAATACCGCCCTGTATGATCAAAAGCACGCCTTTGTGTTTGACTATGGAAAGAGTGTGCTTTCACTCCTGGAAGCGAAACCCGGTGAATTAATTCTCGATCTCGGGTGTGGTACGGGTCATCTTACCAATGCCATCGCGGAATCGGGGGCGCAGACGATCGGCATCGATAGCGCGGAAAGTATGATCAAAACCGCTCAGGAGACCTATCCAAACAGAGAATTTTTTGTCGCGGATGCTCGAGATTTCTCCTTTGAGCAGCCCTTCGATGCGATCTTCTCAAACGCGGCCCTGCACTGGGTGCTGGAGCCTGAGAAGGTCGTGATACAGATGGCGGCAGCCTTAAAACCCGGCGGCAGATTGGTGGCGGAATTTGGCGGGAAAGGGAATGTTGCCGCAATTACCACCGCCCTCCAGCAATCAATCCAGGAACTGGTGCAGATTGAGGTGCCTTTGACCTGGTATTTTCCCTCTATTGGTGAGTATGCCTCGTTGTTGGAGAAACACGGCCTGGCCGTTCATAGTGCCCTCCTTTTTGATCGGCCAACGAAATTGGAGGAAGGTGAAAACGGTCTGCGTAACTGGCTTCAAATGTTTGGAAACAGTATGATGCAAGCTATTCCCGAAACGGCCATTCCCCAGGTGCTGGAGCGGACAGAAGCGAAGGTTCGTTCACGACTTTTCAAAGATGGAGCGTGGTTTGCGGATTACAGACGACTGCGTATCGTCGCCTACAAAGAATAGTTGATGACCAATTACTTATATTCTTTAAGTTAGATGCTTTTGTTGATGAATAACCGATATGTATACTATGCTTATACGCAGTATTCTAAATAGAGAAAAAATTAGCTTGTAAGCTAAACATATGCATATTGGATGTTATCCTCTCACAGTCCTAAAGGAATCAGAGGACGGCAAAATATATTTCTCTATCAAAATACTGGCAGTACTCTTTCCCGGTGAATCGACCCAATGGTTGGTCTATGTCTATGTCGAAAGGATTTCTTTTATGAAGCTGCCGGTTTATGCGTGGAAGCATAGCTCGCTTTTATTTCCAATTACAATGCTCGCTCTTCTTCTGAGCGTGCTTCCGTTATTCTCTGTTCAGGCTCAACGTATTGGTGCGTTGACACATCCGTTGATGGTCCATTCGTTTAAAGGCCACAACTTGCTGACGACGCAACAGGCACAAACGCCCCCCACCTATAATGAGTGCAAGCATGCTGGATATCTCTGTTACAGCCCCCAGGAAGAGCGCAATGCCTATAGTTTGACGTCCCTGATCAACGATGGTTTCACGGGCAAAGGTCAGACGATTGCCATAATTGACTCCTATGGGAACCCAACGGCGTGGCAAGATCTTCAGAAATTCGATAAGGGGTATGGACTGCCAGACCCGCCCTCATTTCAACAGCTAGCCCCGCTTGGTTCAGTGGCCTTCAATCCCAATAATGCGGACCAGGTTGGCTGGGCGGAAGAGACCTCGCTGGATATTCAGTGGTCTCATGCCATGGCTCCGGATGCTAAAATCGTCGTACTGACCAGTCCCGTATCCGAGACCCAGGGCGTACAGGGCATGCCCGAGTTTTTGAAACTGGAGAAATACGGGATTCAGCATCACTACCGGATCTTTTCGCAAAGCTGGGGTACGACCGAAAACACCCTCTTTACGACAGAAGGCAAGAAGGTTCTCAATGGCTTCAATGACTTTTACCGGGATGCGGTCCTGCATCATCAAGCCACCTTTTTTGCCTCGTCTGGCGATGCTGGCTCGGCGAATGTCGATGTCAATGGGAAAACCTATCCGTTCCCGACGGTTGGTTTTCCGGCTTCGTCGCCCTGGGCGACGGCAGTAGGTGGCACCAGCTTGTATGCTGATGCGAACGGCAAATATCAGTCTGAAACAGTCTGGAATGATGGCATTGGAAGTGCGACGGGTGGTGGGGTCAGCCAGTACTTCAAGCTTCCTGACTATCAGCGTTTCTTGCCAGCCTCGGATCTTAATATCCTGAAAGGGCATCGTGGTCTGCCTGATATTGCAAGCAACGCCGATCCCAACACTGGCGTACCAGTCTATCTGGGCTTCCTGGGTCAGCAGAATAACGGCTACTATGTTTTTGGTGGCACCAGTGAAAGCTCTCCGACCTGGGCGGGTATCCTGGCAGATGCTTCTCAGTATGTTGGACATTCAATCAGCGAGCTGAATATTCGGCTCTATGTGTTTGGTCTGTCACCCGAGCAGCGTAAGCGTGTCTATCATGATGTGACGGTTGGGAACAATCGCCAGTCGCCAATTCCTGGTTATAGCGCTACCATCGGGTGGGACCCGGTTACTGGCTGGGGAACACCTGTAGGAAACAAGTTCATTCAGGCGCTTGCTTTCCTGGGAGCTAGATAGTCTTTTTGGAAGCAGCAGCTCTGCTGAAAAAGGCGGTTCTGTACAATATTTTTGTACAGGCCGCCTTTTGTGTGTAATTACTCGTTTATACCAGACCTGGGAAGAAGTCTTTCTTAATCTGAGCCGAGCTGATGTTTAGATTCTTCAGGACCTGTTCGTATGCTCGCACCATCTCCGGAGGGCCGGACAGGTAGTAGATGCGATCCTGGTAGTCCGTAAGCGTATGTCGTAACATTTGCTCATCAATGCGACCGAGGTCGCCATTCCAGTTGCGGGGAGCCGCCGCTGGATCGGTTAATGTATAGATCGTTGGGATGCCAAGCCTGGCGTAGGCTGCGGTCAAGACGTCCCCATAGATAATCTCATCGGCTGTGCGATTGGCATAGAAGACGACAATATCGCGGCGTTGCTGGATATCGACCAGGTATTTCAGCATACTTCTAAAGGGCGTGA
>DASSXK010000574.1:0-4560 GCA_035703945.1 Ktedonobacteraceae bacterium
GGCCTATAAATACACCCAATGCACCTGGATCGAGCTATTCACCCTATGGCAATGCAGGCGCTCCAGGATATGCGCACCCACCATATCCGCCTGGCTGGCCTTATCCGCAGCCGCAATATGCACCCTACTCACCTTATGCCCCATTTCCTGGCTATAACATGGGGCCACGTCCATCTCCGAAGCGGCCAGTTGATAGCGTGGCTGTCACTGTTGTGGTTTTTTCTAGTATCGCGATCCTATTTGGCCTCTTACTGACAGGGATGACCTTTTTGGTGGTGCTTGCACCTCAGAACCTGTCCCCTCAGTCGCTTTTCGCCGGGGTTGTCGGTTTGAGCTCCTTTAGTTTTGCGGGGATTGTTGGTGGGGGCTTTGGCCTGTATCACAGCATCAGAAGACTGAATTACAAAGGCTCGATTACGCTAAAAATGCCCCCTTTTTGGATCTTTTTACTTCTGTATATTGCGGTGATTGGTGTCGCTGCCCTGCTCAATAGCATGCATATGGCAGTGACCTATCCGGTATTAACGGTATTATTGATCAGCCTGGCTGCGTTTTTTCCGGCCTTTACATTTGTTGCATTGGGCGTACGTCGCTTGCGACTGAATGGTTGGCAAACGACCTGGCGGCGCTTTGGATTGGCATTGATCAGCGGCGCGACATTAAGTATCTTTCTCGCTTCACTGGCGGAGTTGGGTTTACAGGCGCTACTGGTTCAGAGGATGCATATCTCGGTCAACAGTTTACACTGTATTGATGATCCTAATGGGAGTGGCTGCCAGACTTCAAATGTATACGTTTTGTTGTTCTTAATGGTTTCAGCAATTGCCCCGTTGGTGGAAGAGACGGTTAAACCTTTAGGGGTGGCGATGCTTATCCGGCGACTTCAGGGGCCACGGGAAGCCTTCGCGCTTGGACTCGCGGCCGGAATTGGTTTTAATCTGATTGAGACCGTAGGCTACATGAGTTCGGGATATGGCGATTGGTTAACGATTGCACTACTACGTTCGGGGTCGGGACTGCTCCATGGTTTTGGCGCGGGAATGGTTGCGCTTGGGTGGTACCTGCTTGTGCATAAAGAAGAGCCGCACCATATCAGAAAAGCAATTGGCTGCTGGGTCTATGCTGTTTTGCAACATGCGACCTGGAATGGTTCGTTTGGACTGGCGTTAATACCGGGTCCGATCGGGAATTTCTTTAATACGGCCAGCGTCGATCTTGGTTTTGTGAAGCTAGATGCGATGGAAGGCGTCTACTTCGTTGAAGTAATGATTATGGTTGTGATCTTTTTGATTGTTACAAGACGTCTGCGAAATAGCGATCGTCGACGCCTTGTAAATTTGAGGCCTGGCCCTGGACCTGAAGGGCAGCCTGGATTGAACCTGTCGTAAATGATGTGTCGGCGGGTTGCCGGATGCAATGAGAGACACCTGGCAACCTCCAGTAAAGCTGCTATGAGTAGCGCGCTTTTTTGTGATGGGTAAGTGTCTTTTCAAGCTTGAGTTTAGATTGTCCCGGTGCATACTTCTATAAAGCAGTATCGCTGTCATGTGAATGAATACCATTACTTTTGCTTCACAACCCGTTTCATAGATGCTATACTGCTTTTAAGATAGTTTCTATAAACCTGAACGCATCTAAAAAACTTATAAACCACTTCTTTGTATTCAATTTGATAAATCGACCCACAGAGGCGTCTGTAACAGATAGAGAAAACAAATCTCTTGAGAAAATATATGAAAGAGCAGCGATCCAATACAGATGTTGAGGGGCAAAACATGCAGCGCTTCGGAAATTATGATCTGATCCGCCGCCTGGCAGTGGGTGGAATGGGTGAAGTGTATCTGGCGAAACAGCGTACGGCATTTGGACGTGAAGTCGCGATTAAGATTATTCGCCCCGAACTTGTGAATGACACGATTACCCGGCAGCGTTTTTTACGTGAAGCTGAGGTAAGCGCACATCTGAAACACGAGCATATTCTACCTCTGATCGAATTTAACGAAGAGCAGGGACGCCTGTTTCTGGTCACTCCCTATATCGAGGGTGGAACGCTCTCGGACCGCTTGCAACGGGGGCCGATTCCGCTGTTGGAAGTACGGCAGTTGTTTGTGGCTCTTGTCCAGGCTGTGTCTTATATCCACAAGCGGGGCGTTATTCACCGAGACTTAAAGCCAAGTAACATTTTGCTTGAACATGGCCATGATGACCAGGTCTATGTACGGCTGATTGACTTTGGAATCGCTCGTTTACAGGGGGATGAGGCCAATCCCCAGCTTACTTCAGATGGGATTGAGATCGGGACCGCCGAATATATGGCTCCCGAACGCCTGACGGGCGTTGCTGCTTCCAGTAACGATATCTATTCGCTGGGGGTGATCCTTTATTTGATGCTCGCAGGTCGGTTGCCTTCGATCAAACCACGGGCCTCGATTCCTCCCGCATTGGATAAGCTGGTGTATCGTTGCATGGCGCTCAATCCTGCGGACCGCTTTGCGACGGCGGACGATTTGCTGAAGGCATTTGGGCAGGCTTATCGAGAGTTCAACAATCCCCTGTTTCAAATAATGAACCCGACTGCGTTAGGCGTGGATGTAGAGGATGTTCCAACTGCGCGTGGAGACCTGGTTCATGATATGATGATCGCCAGGGCGGTGAAGAGCCTCCAAAACACTGGCGAGGCTGGCCTGCGACCCATACCAGATTCCCCCTCCCAATCAGGAGAGCAAGCGATTGGCTCACCCTCAAATGGCGTTCCTTTTCGGCCAGTGCAAGCGACAAATTTTGTGAAGACAGATTACGATGCTCCAACGACCTCATTGACCAGAAATATCGAGGTGAAGTCTCGGTCAGGGGCGCTTCCTGCTGTCAAGAAACCTGCTGGGAAACGGCCTCGGCAGACGCGCAAGTTCTCTTGGCTGGCATCTTTTTCCGTTATTATCGTGTTGATCATCCTGGTGATTGTTTGGATTCTGGCGTTAGGCATACCCTCATTTGCGACGGTCCAGGTGAATGTCAGGCCGCAAATGCGAGTGGTGAATGAAGTTTTCCAGATCAAGGCCAATCCTGCCTCGCAACAGATCAATGCCGCAACCTTGACAATTCCCGCCAAAGCGATCACGCTGACACGTTCGAGCTCGTTGCAAGGACCGACGACCGGTGCGAGTTGTATTATCTTTTGCTTTAATGGCCGCAATAAGGTTGTCTCTGCAACTGACGTTGATACCCTGACGACACAACTCAAGCAGAACCTGGATGCTCAGATCGCACAGGATCTTCAGTCCCAGCTTCGGGCCAAAGGGGCGGTATCTCCTGCTAACATGCCGATGCAATTTACCGACCTTGCCAGTACCGCGAATCCCCCTGTGGGCACAAAAAGCGATACGGTGACGGTCAGCCTGACAGAATCCGGCACAACTGAGGAGATCCTGAACAGCGATGCCCAGAATTTAGCAGAACAACTGCTGACCCAGCAGGTCGCGAGCGAGGGTCCGAATTTCGGCCTGGTTAACTCCACCGTTCAGCTTGGGCAGCCAGTGATTACAAATATTGACCAGAATGGCGTGGTAAGTTTGAAGATGGCGGCCGCTGGTGTGGCGCTCTATCAGTTTCCGTCTTCCCAATTGAGCGGAATTGCGAACCACATTAAAGGGCTCAGTGTGAAGGATGCGACGAATCTACTGAAGGGCCAGCAAGGCGTGGATAGTTCGGGCATTTCTATACACTTTACGATGGGTGGAGGCGATTCGCTACCCTCGGATGCTTCGCAGATAAAAATCACGCCAGTTCAACCGACGAACCTTCCCACAATCCAATTAACGCCAGTTCCAACAGTAACCCTTCCAAATGGCCAGGGCACAGGTCAGGGTACGAATCAGGGAGAGGGGCAGGGGAATGGCAACAACGGCTAAACTTTAACTGCATACAAGCCAATAAAAATGGGAACGGCCTTGCTTTACACACCTCTGTTCCAAAAGAAGTCTGGAGCGCACAGAGGCGAAGCACGGCCGTTCCTGGCAAAGGCAAAAATCCTACTCGTTTTTGGCTTCATCCCACAAATTTTTGACGACTTGTTTGACGATAGAATAGTTGTAGCCACGTCGTTGGAGAAAGGCACTTAAACGTCTATTAAAGGTCTGGAAATCCATTTTGGGGAGCCGAAGCAGCGACATTGCTTTATCATAAGCAGCGGCACGGGCGGCGGCTTCGTCTGGATCTTCGGATTCTTCGTCGTCATCGTTGCTCTCGATTGAGGCAAGCTCGGAACTTTCTTCAGGAGATGCTTCGATTTCAGGCTCCACAGTTTCGAGCTCTTTTTGTGGCGGATGCTTTTTTGAGGTGCGGAGACTTGAGCGATCAGGAACAGCTTCTCCCATAAGTTCTGTCCACAACGTCTGAGCAACCTGGTTGGCGATGGAGTAGCTAAAGCCGCGACGAGCCAGGAAAGACACAAGCTTGTTATGGTAGGACTGGTAATCAGCCTCGGGCGACCTTAAAAGCGAGCGAGCCTTTTTGCGACCAGCCTCAAGCGCCTGCTCCTGGTCATCTTCGCCGGTGATCATC
>DASSXK010000576.1:0-2386 GCA_035703945.1 Ktedonobacteraceae bacterium
AATCAAAGCCAGCCTGCAAGGTCAACTACAACACATTGTTGGAAGCTCCCCGGTCCAGATACAACGACGACGCTATATCAATAAACTTCTCGCGGATTTATACAATCCACCCATTACTCTCCTGGCTTTAAGCAACCCTTCTCCTGAGCTTGTAGATATCACCCCGAAGGTGCCAGAACGCCCGCAGATACTCTTCTTCGCCACACTGATCGGCTTGAGTCTTGTCATTCAAGCCGATCTTCAAGTAAACACCCGACATAGATTCGAAGGAACCGGGAATAAATCTTCAACCTCTCGGTTTCTGATCAGCATCGGCTATATACTGTTTGCCCTTGGCTGTACCTGGATTCTCTCTATCTCACTTGTAGCAGGAATAGGTTGTATGCTTGCCATCCAGGTCACAACGTGGCTTTTCAGGCATACACGTTTGGCATTACCACTTTATATTGCGCTTGCGGGTCCAGGCCTTGGATTAAGCACAAACACGGATGGTATTCTCTCTCGAATTTTTATTGGTAATCTCCTTTTCTGCATACTGATCTTTATCTGGTTCTCAAAAAAATTATTGGCTGGACGCGCCTTACTATCGACAAAAAACCGCTCCAAGCCGAACAAAAATCGTCTGCTTCTTGCGCCCCTCATCGGCATTACAAGCAGTGGGCTACTTTCAATTATCGCCTCGCGGCTTTTTCCAGATCCCCAGGTAACCTACGCGTTTATACATTCCAACATCCCTCTCACCCTGGTCAATATTTCCGAAGCCAGCATTTTGTTGGGTTTACCCCTCATCATAGGGCTGGTGCCAGGGTTTACCAGAACAAGGCACGATATTCAGCTCATTCTCGCAACCTATCTTGGTATTGGCCTGATCTACGCCTTCGGAACAATCTTTGCTCCCTTGCTGGGACTGGTCTCGCAAGAAACGTTACTTGGTATTCAGAGACCGATTATCTTTGGAGCAATCTCAAGTGGACTGGGCAATCTTCTTGCGCTCTTCACATGCGTTGCTTTTGGCTTATGCCTGTATGCTCCCTCCCGAATACCTCGGATCGGATATTTTTGTCTCTTTTGTCTCCTCACAACTGGTGTGCTCTTCTCCCTGGGTCGTGAAGCCTGGTTAGCTCTCCTATTGGCAATTTGTGCAATGTCAGGCCTGCATAACCGTCGTTGTCTTTTGCTTGTGATACCTGTTTTACTACTCATATTCATACTACTAATGTCCGGATCTATCGATTTTTTTAATCCGCAAAAAGTGTATGGTTCCGATCGATTGGCAATCTGGCAGGACGCGCTCGCCATCTGGCAACGCCGCCCCTATTTTGGTGTAGGGGCCGGAAACTACCAATTTTTTGATCTCTCCTATGGCTCGGATATTGTCGGGGTCGCTCATAATCAATACCTCGAGGTTCTGGCCGAGATGGGTCTGCAAGGGCTTGTCTGCCTGATCTGGTTTCTGATTGTGCTTGGATACCTCCTCGTTTACCGTTTCCTTCGTGCCGCGACTGCCCTGGGAAAAGCCATTGCTCTCGCCGGAATTGGGTGCTACCTGACTATCCTCTTTGGAGGCTTTTTTAGTGATATGTTGCTCCCTTCTGCTGCCGCCGGTGGTGGAATGGGACCTTTCATCACTACTTCATATCGTTGGCTGCTTCTGGGACTGGCCCTGAGCATTCCAGCATGGGAAAAGCATCAGAGTGAGCCATCCCCTCCAGCCTGAAAACGATGGTTAAGGCGCGATTGTACGACAATCAGGCCACCTGGTTTTATCCCTGCCTGCGAAAAGTTCTCAATTGCCTGCTCAATCTGAGGGAGGCGGTTGCAGGCAGAGTTCACTACCAGCAACAATTGATCGCTTGACGCACCAAGCAAATGTACCTCTGCCTGGGAAAAGGAAGGACAATCAATAATCACAAAATCCACGAAATTCAAAGCCTGGTGCAAAAGCTGTGGTAGAGCCGACATGCCTAAAATCGTTGCCGGATCGCGCTGGGCTTTACCTGCTGGCAATAACTGCAAACTGGGTAGCGCCGTTCTCTGTAGATAACGTCCTATTGGCGATACACCAGGCTCACGAATTTTCGGTCGAAACTGCCCTTTTCCTCTGATCGACTCTCTATCCGCATCCTGCGCAAACTCAAGCAGTTCAACCAGCCCCCCTTGCAGTGGCTTCTCATTCCAGATATGTTGCATTGGATGAGCCAGATTAGCATCAACCAACAACACATTGCATCGGCATTGAGCAAGTAAACGGGCAAGATGCAATGCGATCATGCTGCTCTCCAAGCTATCCTGGAGACCTGTAATCGTCAGCAAACGAGCTTGCGTCTCTTCAGCCAATAAAAGCGTATTCGCCAGCAGCAGGCGACTATCTTCAAGTAGAGGCGTA
>DASSXK010000625.1:0-2116 GCA_035703945.1 Ktedonobacteraceae bacterium
TTTTCTCCACGACATAGGAGCAAGAATAGGTCAGGGCGTCCAGGAAGTAGGCAGCCTTCTTGTTCAATGTAATGATGACCGTATTATCGTCGGGTGTTTTGATGCTATCACCGATGATGGTCTTGATCTTACCAGCGATCAACTTATCGGAATCCTTGATCAGGTTCAAATAGGCCGGGGCGGTCAATGATTTGGTGGCAGGCTGAAGGGCCCGGTCGATGCTGTAGGCCACGTCTTTGGAGGTCAGAGGCGTGCCATCGGCAAATTTCAGGTTGGGCTTCAGAGTGAATGTATAGGACAACCCGTCAGCCGATTGGCTGTATGACTGGGCAAGCTGCGGCTTGACTTTTAGATTATTGTCAAGCTGAACCAGGCCGGTGAAAGACATATTGATAGCCTGGATCGACGGATTATCTGTCGAAAGAGCCGGATCAAATGAGGCAATATCGGAAACAAATTCGGGCCAACGGAAGATCTGCTGGCTGGCCGGTGCTTTCTGCGTGGAAACGGTAGATGAACCACCGCATGCTGCAAGCAGCATAGCAGAGAGACAGATCAGCGCAGGCAAAAATCCCATAACTAGTTTTTTGCGCGATTGATGCACTTAGGAACTCCTTAATTAAGGGAAAAAATTTACGGAAAAGCCCACATTTCAATGCGGCCCGGAACAGAGTGTTCCGCAGCTCATGGAGGCATTGAAAATGCTTTCGCTTTGTACGGATGATGAACTCCCTACAACCCCAACTCTCAACATTCTCGAAGGCGTGTGAGTGTCTCTGTATTGTAAGCGTCACATAGTGATCTCAAGATCAGACGTACTGCTACACCTCTATTTTTCCCAGGGAACAAGACAGGTGTAGTGACTGCAATTTTAATACATATGCTACTGTGTATGCAACTATATAAATCAAACAAGCCCCTCAATTTTTTGTGCATGAGATGCTTATATAAGTAACCATAGATAGCTTGAAAAGTAGAACAGGCATGTTTGAATACAATAAAATATGATATTTCGGATAGAAAAGTCGTTGGCGACTTTTTAATAAATTGGACGTGTGGGGGTCGTGTGGAGAGAAGAAGCACCCGAAAATGATGCTTATGCTGATGGATATATCCAATTTCGGGTGCGATTGAGGCAGGAGGCGTTAGCGCGCCTCCTGATAATTCGCTCGTAGCAGTCGGCGAGCCGCCGCCAGAACCGGATCAACACCTAACAGCGCCAGGCAATCGCGGGTTGCGCAACCTTCGGGCGTGCCAAGATCATGTCCACGGTAGAAGCAGGGCATGCAGGGGAGGTTCAGCCGGACGACTTCAGCCTGATGATTGTTCTGATTGCCAGTGTAGGGACCCCAGGCCTGATGGTTGGTCAGACCATAGATCGCGACCGCAGGTGTGTTGCCAGCCACGGCGAGGTGTACAAGGGCGGAATCGTTGCCGATAAATAGATCGACTTTCTCCAGGATCGCTGCGGCAACTTTGATGCTGCCCTTCCCGGCCAGACTGCGTACATGTTTGCTGGTCTCCATCATATTCATGATTTCGCGATGCAGTGGGGCTTCTTCTGGCCCGCCTAGCAGTAGCAGTTGACCTCCGACTTCCTGAGACAGCTTATCTGCGAGCTGCGCGAATTTTTCTGGCTCCCAGCGGCGGGCCGTGCTATATCCTCCACTACCGGGATGCATCGCGATAATCGGTCGTTTGACGGTCGTAGGAATCTGCTCTCCATAGAGGATCGTGCGGGCCTGACGACGGTCGTCCTCGCTTAAGGGAACAGTTAGCCGTTTATCGTCAGTGTGGGCTCCGACGGCGGCGGCGACGGCTTGATTGTATTCGGCTTCGTGCATCGCGCCAAATCCCTCATCCTTGACACGGACATTCAGGAAGGCACCGTGGCCGTTATCCAGTCCAACCCGCCATTTGGCACCAGTGGCCCGCATGAGAATTTGGTGCTTTAAACGGCCAAAGGGCAGCGTTAGATGGTGGAAGAGTAAGACGGCATCGTAGTGTCCCTGGCGCAGCACCTGGGCCAGCGGAGTCAATTTGATCAGATTTTGTGGGCGCTTGAGCATCTGGGCGGGATAATCGAAGAGATATTTGTCCAGCACAATGACTTTGT
>DASSXK010000689.1:0-8837 GCA_035703945.1 Ktedonobacteraceae bacterium
AAGCAGCGATCCATCGGGACTAAAAGTTACCGAGCGGACCTGATCAGTATGACCACGCAAAACCTTGAGGCATAGGCCTGTATTGACGTTCCACAACCGCACGGTCGTATCTTCACTTCCACTCACTAACGTCTCCCGATCGGGGCTGAAGGCCACTGAGCGCACTCGATTCTCATGCTTATGCAAGATAAAGAGACATTCGCCAGTACTGACATCCCAGAGTCGCACCATATTGTCTTCGCTTCCCGAAGCCAGCCGAGTGCCATCAAAATTGAAAGCCACCGAATTTATCTGGTTCTCATGCCCATGCAGCACCATAAGACACTCCCCTGTCGCAATATCCCAGAGCCGGATTTTGTGGTCAAGGCTACCGCTCGCAAGCAACTTCCCATCTGGACTGAAGGCAACGGAATAAATCAAGCCCCGATGACCCTGAAATACCTGAGTACACTCTCCTATCCGCAGGTCCCATAAGCGGACAGCATTATCATGGCCGCCACTGGCAAGCATATTTTCGGTCGCAGCAGTGCTCATATCAGGATTAAAGGCCACCGAATAGATCCAGGTGCTATAGCCCTGAAGGGTCTTCAGACTCTTCCCCGACTCTGACCAGAAGCGGACCGTTTGATCATCGCTGCCACTCACTAACCTTTGACCATCGGGACTAAAAGCCACCGAGCGCACAGCATTCTGGTGATCCGTCAGAATATTGATACATTCTCCTGTACTGATATTCCAGAGACGAATCGTTCGATCATCGCTGCCACTCGCCAGGATTTTTCCGTCGGGCTTGAAGGCCATTGACCTCACAAGCTCCTCGTGCCCATTCAACTCCCTGAAGCACTCTCCTGTAGAAATATCCCAGAAGCGGATCGTCGTATCATCGCCACCGCTCGCCAGGAATTCGCCTTTCAGGTTAAAAGCAACGACCCTGACGCGGTGGGTATGTCCCTTCAGGGTCTTGAGATGCTTGCGTGTCGCGACATCCCAGAGCCGAATCGTTTGATCATCGCTGCCACTTGCCAGCAACTTCCCATCGGGGCTAAACACCACCGACCTGATACGATGGGTATGCCCCGTGAGGATCTTGAGGCACTCACCCCTCACAACGTCCCAGAAGCGAATCGTTTGATCATCGCTGCCACTTGCCAACAATTTGCCATCGGGGCTAAACACCACCGGTCGGACACGATGGGTATGGCCCTTCAGAGTCTTAAGGCACTGCCCGGTCTCCACATCCCAGAAACGGATCGTCGTATCATCGCTACCGCTCGCCAGCCTCTTCTCATCAGGACTGAAGGCCACTGAACGGACCCAGTTTGTATGGCCCTTGAAGGTCAGAAGGGGCGTGCTATCTTCGGCATTCCAGAGGCGAATCATCCCGTTGGCCGTACCAACAGCCAGGTAGCGACCGCTCGGACTCAAGGCGGCCGAAAGAATACTGCCAAAAGTATCGGTAAAGACCGATTTTACAAAATGAGCAGCCTCAAAATTGACATTATGCAGGGTTACGCTCTGTAAATACGCTTGCCTGATTGTCAGGGATGAGAAATCGTAGCCGCGCAGATCAACCTGCAACTGGACAAGCAGATTGATGATATTGCCAGCGATATAACTCACTTTTCGGAATGTGTTTGTGCGGGCATTCAGCACCACATCTTTGAGCTTTTTCGTGCTCTCAAGCAGACCAAAGGTGCGGAAAAGGCGGTCCGCAACTGGCCTGAGGATAAGCTTCAACTGCTGCTCGCGAATATATTCCCTGGCCTGGGCCTTAATCAAGGCATGACTTTCAAGCAAGTGCATCTGCTGGCGATCGATCTCGGTCGTATACGCTGGCTCGCCTGGTTGCTCAATCTCGTGATAGGCGTGTTCAACCAGTTCGCCGATCACAAATTCCATGATCACTGGCTGGAGATGAAAGCGCGCCCCGGCCTTTTTCTCTACCATCGAGCGGCGTTGCAGAGCGTCAATGGCATTGATCAGATCTCTTTTGGCAACCGGGCGGACAAGGTCCTTCTCTAAATCCTCCAGGGAAGATTCCTCAATCCCAATTGCCAGCCAGTACATTATTTCGCGCTCAAGCCAGAGCAGGCTGCGAAATTGTTGCTTTAGCAGGTCATAGACCCCCCCAAAAATGGGCCGTCCCTCCAGAATAAATTCCCCGAGATTTCCTTCGAATACCTCCAGGATAAACTCCGTCACCAGATTCAGGGCCAGGGGATTCCCGGCATAAAAATCAACCAGATCTTCCTTATCGCGATCCGTCCCAAACAAATTTTTCTCTTCAAGCAACTGCAAGGCATCAAATGTTTTTAAGCCCCCGAGTTGAAGTGAATGTATCTTCTTCGATCCAACCTCCAAAGCTGAAATTCCCCAGAGCTTTTCACGGCTGGTGATTAAAAGGCAACTCTGACTATCAGCCTCTACAAAGCGCTGAATCAGCATCGCATAATCATTATGATTTTTTTGCTCTTTCTCGTTCTTCAGGCTGCTATTTAAAACGGCTTCCAGGTTATCAAATACGAGCAGACAGCGATGTTTTTTCAGGAAGGCTAGGAGCAAATGTATCTGCGCATCTTTATCGCCCAGGGCCCTGGCCATTTCATGTTCAATTTCAGTGAATTGCTTCTTTCGGCGCTCATGGTCAGCCAAAAACGCCAGGGCTTCGGTGACGATATTCTCGACAGGCGGACGATCGTGAAATGAAATCCAGACGGTAAAGTCAAAAAGCGCCCTGATCTCTTTTGTCACAGCAGCAGCCAGCGTCGTTTTTCCTATTCCACCCAGTCCTAAGACCACAATGACTTGAGATTTATCTTCGACAATCCAGTGTGTAAGCGTAGTAACTTCATCTTGTCGTCCGTAGAAAGTGGAAACGGCGGGAGCCTCGCCCCAACCCTCCTTCAATATATTACTGGCAAGCGCCCTGCTCTGACTCTCTTCAGGCAAGGGGTTTTCTGGCTTTTTCTCAGCAGTGGGAAGAGTGCCAGATAGCTCACCTTGTTTAAGACCCAGGGTTTGTTCATATTTTTCAATCAAGCTGAGAGGAGGAGGGGAAGGTTTATTTTCAACGGAAGAGAGGTAACCTTTTGAATATTCCAGCAGGTCGGACATTTTGGTAAGAGGAATGCCTTTTTGCTGTCGTGCAGACCTCATTCTGGCTCCAATAGAGTGCGAAGCGGCATCTGTGGTGGGAATTGTTTTATCCCTGCGACCCATCTGTTGAATCTCCCAATGTCTATCAGGGCACAACAAAACAATTTTACAATAATCATAACATAAAAAGATTAGAATTCAATAAATCAGACAGAATCAAGAAGAAAAACCGCTACCGCTTCAAAGATTTTATTAAAAAAACAAAACAATAAAACAATGCAGAAAAAAACTGACAAGAAGCATAAGAAAAACCGTAGAACTTCTGGGGTCCAACGCTCAATTTTCGATCTCATACGAATAAAGATGTAGGTTTTATCCGTTTCTATTCGTCTAATAGGAACAGGCCAAATATTCCTAAAAAGATACTGAAGTCTGTATAAACATCTGTTAATGATATAGGTCAAATACACCTGTCCGAAAACAGCAAAAACCCTGATATTTGTAAAATCACCTGATAGCTTTAAAAGTGAACAATAGCAACTGAAGGGAAAAGCAAGCAATTTCAGATCAGATGATGATTTTCAAGTTCTACAGTCATTCTTGAGTTAGGAGTGTAGCATGAAACGCACATACGTACTTATCGCCTCGGTCTTATTACTCGCGCTGGCTTTTGGCATCATCTATTTCGTATCTACCGCTTTTGTCCAGACAATAGGAGCTATTGCCACAACACCGACGCTTCCCACCGAGCCACCAACGCCTTCGCCCACTCCAACACCATCACCAACGCCTACGCCTCCTCCATTTATCTATGGGGAAGCAGCCTACCTCATAGATGCTGATACTGGAACGGTCATCTATAAGCAAAATAGTAATAAGCAGCTACCCATTGCCAGCACCACAAAAATCATGACAGCCGTAATCGCCATCGAAAATGGAGACCTGGATGAGCCTATCACCATTCAGCAATCCGAACTTGACGAAGTTCCGGCTAGCGCAAGCGTTGCACAGCTACAGGCCGGAGATAGGATACGTCTGAGGAACTTGCTCTATGCCTTGATGCTCCCCTCGGGGAGTGATGCAGCAGTTGTCATCGCCAACTATATCGGCGGCTCTACAACGAACTTTGTCGCGATGATGAACGCAAAGGCCCAGGCGCTTGGAATGACCAATACGCACTATTCTAACCCCCACGGTTTCTCAGCAAACAATCACTACTCCAGCGCGGCGGATCTGGTAAAGTTGGCACGCTACGCAATGGCAAACTATTCCTTCTTCGATCAAGTCGTCAGCCAGCAGAGTTATGTTCTGGATGCCACGGATCATAATCACAAATACACCAATTGGAACAATACAAATGGGCTTCTCGGTACCTATGATGGAGCCAATGGCGTCAAAACAGGATCGAGTCCGGAGGCTGGCTACTGCCTGGTCTTTTCTGCAACGCGGAATAGTCATCATCTGATCGGCGCAGAGCTGAACGCCCCAACGCCTGACGATGTGATGGCTGACGCCACAAGGATGCTGGATAAAGGATTCGCGACTGTTGGCTAAGGCTTGTCTGTGTTGGTTTGAAGCGGCCCTGCTCAATCTAACAAGGTCGGGCCTCGAAATTGCTGAGGTACGGCAAACGACGCACAAAAGCCGCCAGGTAGTGAGGATCTCCGGGCCGCAGGGTTATCAGGTTAAAAAAACACATCTGCTCATCAGGAAAAGGATCATAATCCTCTTCCTCTGACTCGACGCCTGAGCCTGGCAGGTCCTCGCGAATCACAAGGTCCCGCTGCAACAATGTACGTAAAATGGCGCAGCTAGCGGGCTCCTGACAGTTATACAAGCTTCCATCAAGCGCCAGGCTGGCAACCAGTTGGCCTGTTTTCTGTTGAAAAATATTGTAGCCCTGTATTTCCATCTTTTTCCCCTGCTTGCTCATTTTAAGGAAACAATCTTGTACATTAAATACTATACCATTCACTTCACCGACTGAACGCGCTTGGAGACGCCTGTATCCAGACATGATATGATAAGAAAAAATATGTTTAAAGGGCGGGTATTTGGTGTGCAACAGAGTACAATGATTGAACAAACATTAAAACAATCTTTCGGGCATACCGATTTTCGAGAAGGGCAGCGCCAGGTTGTCGAGCAGATATTGGCCGGGAACGATGCCTTCGTCTTGATGCCGACCGGAGGCGGAAAATCGCTTATCTATCAGTTGCCCGCCCTCTTACTACCGGGGATCACGCTGGTAGTCTCGCCTCTAATCGCGCTGATGCAGGATCAGGTTGAGCGCCTCAATGCCAATGGGATCGCCGCCGCCTTCATCAATAGCTCACTCAGCATTGAAGAACGGCAGGAAACAGAACAGGCCGCCCTATCGCATCGCTTGAAGTTGCTCTACATTGCCCCAGAACGAATTATGAGCGAAGCTTTTTTACAGCTTCTCGACACCCTTCAACAGCGCGTCGGCCTCTCGCTACTGGCAATTGATGAAGCTCACTGCGTCAGCGAATGGGGTCATGATTTCCGGCCAGAATACCGCCAGCTAGGACGGTTGAGGCAACGCTACCCTGACCTGCCAGCCCTGGCACTGACAGCCACGGCAACCACAAGAGTGCGCGAGGACATCATCTCCCAGCTAAAACTGGATGAACCCTACATCCACATCGCCAGCTTCAACCGCCCCAATCTCACTTACGAGGTCCGCATCAAAGGCCGCAGCTCCTATGGCGAGCTACTGAATTTCTTACGCGAACAGGCTGGCGCATCAGTCATTATCTATAGTCAAAGCCGCAAAGGCGTAGACGATCTTAACGCCAAACTTGAAAGCGACGGGATTCCAAGCCTGCCCTATCATGCCGGGCTAACAACCGAGCAAAGAGCCACGAATCAGAGCAGATTTATCCGCGACGATGTCTCGGTCCTGGTCGCAACGATCGCCTTTGGAATGGGAATCGGCAAACCGGATGTGCGGGCCGTGATCCACTACGATATGCCACGCAATCTGGAAGGCTATTACCAGGAATCGGGACGCGCCGGACGCGACGGACTTCCCGCCCGTTGCATTGTCTTTTTTAACTACGGGGATCGCGTCAAGGTGGAATATCTGATAGGACAGAAGCTGAACGAGCATGATCAGATGCTCTCCTATCAACAACTTAAGCAGGTGATCGCCTACTGTGAAAGCTCAGAGTGCCGTCGTCGGCAACTGCTGGGCTACTTTGGCGAGGACTGGCCTGAGGAAAACTGCGGCAACTGCGATAATTGCCTGCATCCGCAGGAAAGCGAGGATCGTACACTGGAAGCCCGAAAGTTTCTGTACTGCATTGGAAAAACCGGTTCACGCTTTGGCATGCGACACATCATCGACATCTTACGCGGAGCCGATACACAGAAAATTCGTAACCAGGCTCACAATCTGCTTCCTTTTTATGGAGCCGGGAAAGACCTCAGCGTCGAAGAATGGCAGCATATCGGGCGAGCCCTGTTGCGCCAGAAGCTAATGAACGAAAGCCAGGATGGCTTCGCCGTCCTGAAACTCAACGCCCGCTCGCTGGAGATTGTCAAAAAGCAGCGCAGCGTTGAGATCCCAGTCTACCGTGCCAGTGGACGAGCTCAGGAGCAGGCCAGCAGTCCTCAGAAGGGTAAAGGGGTCCCACAAAACCTGGACCCGGCCGCGCAGGGACTCTTTGAGCATCTACGCAAGCTGCGCAAACGATTGGCCGATGAGCAACGCGTTCCACCATACGTCATCTTCCCCGACAACAGTCTACGGGCAATGGCGCAGCTACGTCCCCAGACTCGCGATCAGTTTGCCCAGATTCCGGGCGTCGGCAGTCGCAAGTTGGAGACGTACTTCACAACATTTACGGCTGAAATTCAGGCCTTCGCAGAAAATGAAAATTCGCCGGGAGAGCCTTAATCAGGCTTCGTCCTGCTCCGCCCGAACTTTCTCAACAACCTGTTTCAACACATTGTAAGGTTGAGCACCAGAAACCAGGTACTTGTCCGCGAAAACCAGGGCCGGGACACCACCCAGACCATACATCCGGGCGAGCTCCACGTCTTCGGTAACGGCGGCATCGTATTCTGGAGTACTCAAGATTGCTTGAAGGTCGTCGATCTTAAGGCCGACGCTTTCAGCTAGCTCCTGAAGAACCTCGGGCTTACTAATATCGCGCGCTTCTTGCCAGTAAGCGTGCATTGCCGCATCGTGGAAGGCCGGGCCTTTGTCCTGCGTCTCAGCATATTTTTCGAGAATCAAAGCAGGGCGGCTGTTTGTATTCATCGGGCCAGAATTAATTTCCAGGCCATATTCCTCACGGGCACGCTGCTGCAACATCGGGCGAGATTTTTCGATACGAGCCAGATATTCCGGGGGCAGCGGGGGAGAGCCCTGAGGACGGAGTTCATATGAACGCCAGCGAATGGCGACATCAAAGTTTTGCTGGAGCTTCTCCAAACTGGAGGCTACTAAAAAACAGAATGGTCAAACGAAATCTGACCAGACCTCAATTGAGATCGTGGACATTAATAGTTCCTTTCCTATATCTGCAATCGTTCATCAGCAGATTATGCTTCCTATTGTCGCACATCGCTCCAAACAGGAGCAACACATCGTATTACATAAAAGCATCAACCCTTAGGCTGCATGGCATCCACCAGAGGCGGGAGCTCAACCATCGTTTTAAACAAGTGGCGCAGAACCTCTTCAGGGTCCGAACAGAGACCAGAATGGGGAGGCGAAGGCTGAATAATCGTACTACGCGGCGCAACCAACCAGTGAAAACGCTCGGATAGCGAGAACTCACCCAGGCGGCCAGCCGCTTTACCTCCCTTGCAAACCAGAGGAATAAAAGCCAGGTGGCGTTCAACCAGCTCCAGGTCGATCAGAGGAGACAGCGCCAGCAGACGGGCCTGATCCAGATGGATCAAGGCCCCCAGGAATCTCTTCTCGGGGCAGTAAAGAACGACACCAACATTCAAACATTCGCCGCGCTCGACACTTGGTACAACGCGTACGAGCGCATAATCATATGAGCTGAGCGCGGGCATGTACGGCCTCCTCTACAAAGATATTCGATGCGTTCAGGCGATCCAGAAGATATTCGACATAGGCTGCGCGATGCGCCTCCTGGCTATTAAAGATCGGATCATCCAGCCAGGAATCTGGGATAAGCTGGATAATACCCTCCAGAATTTCGCGTGTCAGACGCGGTTTTAAAAGCGCATCGACCTCGCGTAACTGGCTGGCCGCTGGCAAAAGAACGTGTTGCTTGATCTGCGTAAAAGGGATACGACTCCGCCCAAGATACAGCTCACCGCTATGGTGAAAATAGAGTGCAGCACCATGATCGATCAGATACAAATTTTTATGCCAGAAAAGCATATTGGTATTGCGCGGAGTGCGATCAACGTTCGTCACATACGCATCAAACCAGACAATCTGCGAGGCCAGTAAAGGGTCCAGCAGATTCAGATCAAGGGCATCAAAAGAGATCGACCCCGGCAGATAATCCAGTGCCAGGTTCAGGCCTGCGCTGGCTTTTACCAGAGCCTGAATCTCAAAATCCGGCTCGTTTCGCCCGAGAGCCGGATCAAGCTCCACAAAAACAATCTCAGGAATTGGCAGCCCCAGGGCACGTGCAATTTCACCTGCCACCAGTTCGGCAATCAGCGCCCGGGGTCCCTGACCAGCCCCACGAAATTTCAGGACATAGAGCCCATCGTCATCCGCCTCC
>DASSXK010000698.1:0-2688 GCA_035703945.1 Ktedonobacteraceae bacterium
ATTTGCCAGCAACAAGGGCAAAATAACATCAACCAGCGACCCCATGATAACCAGGACAGAAACCAGGACAGTCAACTTTACTCTCGGACCAAAATAGCGCCCGATTCGTTTGATAAGTACGCGGTCTGAATACGTTCGATCATAATTCTCGGCATCCAGACCATCCATTACGAAACCCATTGTGCCTCCTGCGATGAACTGGGGCGGCTACCATTAGAACCTATTTGTACTTCTTGCCTCTGATTGGAATGGTTACTATCGGAACCTGACGATCCAGGCTCGTAGTGCGTAAAAATTCTTCGATAGAGGTCGCAGCGAGCAAGTAGCTCTTTGTGCGTTCCCTCGTCGATCAGTTCGCCCTGACGGATGACAAGCACCTTGTCGGCCCAGCGGATCTGGGAGAGGCGATGCGTGATCAGCAGCGTTGTGCGGTCCTGCAAGAGTCGGCGGATAGCCTTTTGAATTTCGTCTTCGGTCGCGCTATCGATCGCGCTGGTCGAGCCGTCCAGCACCAGGATGCGTGGGTCGGTTAGCAGGGCGCGGGCGATTGCAAGACGCTGGCGCTGTCCACCGGAAAGAGTCACACCACGCTCACCAATGACCGTTTCATAGCCATCCTTGAAGTTCATGATAAAATCGTGGGCCTGGGCATCGCGTGCAACACGCTCAACGTCGGCGGCATCAACGACGCGGCCTCGGCTGTATGAGATGTTCTCGGCCACGGTACGCGAGAAGAGGAAGATGTCCTGCTCGATGGTCGAGATCTGCGAGCGCAGGGCATCCAGGCTCCAATCGCGCACATCAACTCCATCCACGAGGATGCGACCTGAATCCACATCGTAGATGCGGTTTACCAGCTTGGTCAGGGTGCTTTTGCCCGCTCCCGTTTGGCCGACGATTGCGACGGTTTGACCCGGCAGAGCGGTAAACGAGATGTTTTTGAGAATCGGCGCTCCTCCATAGCTGAAGGTGACGTTCTCAAAGACGATCTCGCCGCGTATGGGCTGGTTGTATCCTTCGGTATTCTCGTCCAGCTCCGTCTCTTCACGCAGAAGCTTGAGAATACGGTCGGCACCCGAAAGGCCGAGCTGCATAAGATCAAAGGTCCAGGTGGACATATTGACCGGGAAGCGCATCATGCTCAGCAGGCCCATGTAGGCAACCAGGCCTCCAATCGTAAGTTGGTGGATCGAGATCAGCCATAAGCCATGTACGAAGGCGCAGACGGTCGCAATGGTTAACAGGAGGATCGGCAGGTACAGGGCCTGCACAAACCCGTTACGCACAAATGAGGCCCAGTAGGTAGAAGAGTGAAGGCGAAACTTGCCGCGCTCCTGCTCCTCCTGGGCGGTAGCCTTGACGACCTCAATGCCAGTGACCGTTTCGGTCAGGGTCGCATTCATCTGACCAAACTCGGCCCGCATCCGATTCGAGACCGGCTGCAAACGGCGCATATAATCGCGTAGCGCCCAAACAAAGACGCCCGTGAAGATCAGAGGCACTATCAAAAGCTGTAGATTGATAAAGGCAATAAAGATAAGTGGAATCACCAGGGCCATAAAGGAATCAAACATGGTATCGAAGGCAGGCACGATCATCGCTTCAACCTGGCGAATATCGTTGACCGAGCGGGCCATAATATCCCCAACGCGCTGCCGGTTGTGGAAGGTCTGGCTTTTACCCATCAAGCTGCTATAGAGCTCGTTGCGGCAATCCCGCTCCAGGCCATTGCCGACAAATTCGATCGACAGGCGTGCCACCATATCCAGCACCCCGGATAGCAAGACGACAGCCAGGAGCCACAGCGAAATATGCAGTAACTGTGTATATTGCCCGACCGAGGGCTGCAAGATAACGTTAAAGGCATTCCCAGTCAGGGTAGAGATTTCGGAAGCGAAGATATTAGAGATAATTGTTGCCAGTAAAAAACTGGTAAAAAAGCCCTTAAAGCGAGCAACATGCGAGATTATCCAGCGAATGGCAGAGGATTGATTGTATTTGTGCGCGTTCGCAACTGAGAATTCACTGTTTGGCAAGCAGAAACCTCCTGTCAGCCAATGGAACAATTGTATACAGGCTACAATTATTTACTGATTCTTTTTGTCCACGTTAAAAGTGGAAGTTGAAGAAAGATTTGAGAACAATAACGCTCAAACAGATGCATAATTGTGGGGGCAAATTCAGCATTTTGAGAAGCGAATTTCCGGGGAGTATTCCCTGGCAACAGTGTACGATGTTCGCTGCAAGGATGCAAGGAGGCTTTTCCAGGTGGGCGCAGTTCATATTGATGCAGCTTATTTCTGGCAAAGTATGTGGAGGAACATGCTCCAGGCATAGATTCGTTAACCGGGTTAACGAATGAGTATTTTTGCAAAAAAATCACAAAAAAATGAATCATTTTTGACGTTTTCTGTCCTCTGGTGATGGGTGGTGATGGGTCCCTGTATTTCTCTTCTATGCCTTCAATCAGCCTCTGACAGGGTTTTAGGGCTATTTACAAAAGTGAGAGGTGATGGGTGTGATGGGTAAAACCATGTTTTTCCCTAAGAAAGATATCCTTTTAGTCGTTTATAGGAAAAACATGACATCACCCATCACACCCATCACCTTTTTTCTCTCAATTTTCTGTGAACTGGCTTTTAGAGAGGCGCGAGTAGTATTCAGGCTTTTTTACGACCCATCACCACT
>DASSXK010000033.1:0-2452 GCA_035703945.1 Ktedonobacteraceae bacterium
CGACGATCATAGAACTCAAGGTCGCGATGCAACTAAGCGGAGCCAGCTCTATTGCTGAACTACGCGAGGTAGACGTCGTCGTCGGAGGAGAAACCCGTAACTGGCTGACGATGCGAGGCTTCGAGGACCAGCTTAAAGCAATGGCGAACCGGCGCTGGAAGAAATTTCAAGCGCTCTTGCCTGAAGATAAATAGAGCCTCAAGCGAGAACCCTTAATTGCAAAAGGTCAAAGTTGTTGTAAATCCTGCGGTGTATTGACATTGAGGAATGAGCGCAATCCAGGGTCCACTGCTGCCAGTTGCGCCTCATCGAGATAGCGAACCGGCACAAGATCCAACAATGCTCGGGGATTATGTCTCCCTTGCTCCAGACAACGTGCTATGATCGGCAGAATAGAGCGCGGATAGAGCGCCAGCAGCACCTGGGGATAGCCACCCACCAGCGGCACCACCAGCTCATCTTTTGTAGGCTGAGTCAGTAAGAAGTTTACCAGATTGGGCTGTAAAGCTGGCAGATCAACGGCTGCTACCAGGGCATGCGAGGAACGGATCGCTTTAAGGCCACAGTACAGCCCCATCAAAGGTCCTTGATTGGGAATATCATCAAATACAACTCGGGGCCGGGGGATAATGGAATGGGTGTACATTTCAGCGGCAGCAGCATCGGCCGCCACCAGCAGCACCTCCCCGGTCAGTTCCATACATAAAGAAACAAGGTGCTGAGCGAAGCTAACCCCTGACAGACCTGGAACTGGCAAAAGCGCTTTGTTACGTCCCATCCGCCTGCTCTGCCCCCCTGCTAAAATAATGCAGGCAGGCCTTTGATCTCGTTCAGAGGTACGATTCTCTTCGGTCAGACCTTGTTTCATCCCACTCATGTGAAAATGCTAGCGCGAAGAAGCAGCTTTGGTCTTACGTCTGCTACCTTTAGGAATATATTTCTGATTATTCTGATACGCCTGATAGCTGGCCTTCTCTCGCGGATATTTACGCGAAAGATAAAGTGTCAGCTTCACAGCCCAGAACACCAACGCCAATAACCAGAGGTAACGCCAGACACGCCACGCGAAAAAATAACCATCCAGATAGGCTCGTGAGAAAATCAGTGGCAAACCAATTACGCAGATCACTGATAGCCAACCCAGATAGCTATCAAGCACATATTTAAGAACTGGTCGGCTCTTAAAGAAGCGCTTACGACCCTCAACAGAATAGTAAAATGTTACTACAATACCGAGTGCACAGAAAACGATCCAGGGCCAATAAAAGTGAAACATCTCGGGACCGCTCAAGCCTGCATTCGATCCTGCGGATTGGGGGTCGGTAAATAACCAGTTGAACAGATTAAAGTTCATGCGCGTCCGCTCCTTCAGATATGAGTATGCATATTGGACTCAATGATAGCATGGTTGTGCTCAAGAGTCTATAGTTTACGACTAAAAGACAAGTACTGTGGCAAGGGCTTTTTGATCCATGGATACAGAAGCAAAATCTAAATATACTCGCTCCTCACCCTCGATAACGCAGCCAATACTGGAAACGTGCTTCTTTTACAAGCATACACCAGCCATCCGAGGGCCATTGCTCAAAAATCGGATATAATAAAGCAACAGTCCCGCATAAAAGGCGGATTAAAAAGCCCGCCATACAATCCATCTGCCACCTTTCAGCTTCCAAATGTAAGGACCTGAAGGTACTCTATGACAGCGTCCAGCAAGCCATTCACTTCGCTGACTGAACGCGCTTGTGAAGCCACTTGCATTGTTGCCAGCACGGCTCCACGCGGCGAGCGTTGAGAGATGCTTGCTTGAGAAGCGTTCAGTAGGCGCGTGAGCGCCGTTGCGAAGTGTCTTGTAATAGTTAGTAATTAGAGCGAGGATCATTAGATGAAAAAAATAGCCATTCTTGCAGAAGGTTCCTTTGAGTTACATTATGGCAAAACCGCAACCGGCGTCATACGTTATGGCCATGATAAAGTCGTCGCAGTGATTGATAGTACAAAGGCAGGCCAGAACGTCTCCCAGGCCCTTGGACTTGATCTTGGAAAAGATATTCCTGTCGTGCGAGATATACACGAAGCTCTGGAATATCAACCAGACGTGCTCCTTATAGGAATCGCCCCTCAAGGCGGCAATCTTCCAGATAGCTGGCGCTGGCAACTTCTCACAGCAATGGAACGGGGCCTTGATATTGTGAATGGTTTGCACGTCTTTTTTTCGGAAGATGAAGAGTTGCAAAGCGCCGCAAACAAATATGGCGTAACGATTTGGGATGTCCGCCGTCCCCCGAATACAAGGCTGGTTTCTACATATACTCCGCATCGATCAGGTAGCCACACAATTCTGGCGGTAGGTTCAGATTGCGCCACAGGTAAAATGACAGCGATGCTAGAGCTCAACCAGGAGGCACGGCGACGAGGCTTAAAAAGCGAGTTTGTTGCGACAGGTCAAACC
>DASSXK010000038.1:0-5186 GCA_035703945.1 Ktedonobacteraceae bacterium
ATCAACAAAGTCCTCTTCCAGGGCTTCGTAGACAGGCTCACCCATTGTTCTTAGGGCCTCATCATCGGGCATTGCCAGTGCCCGCTGGAAGGCAGTTGACAGATCAAGTGGTGTCTGATAACGCAGGGCCGGATCTTTCTCCAGTGCCGTTAAAATGACCAGCTCGATGGCATAGGGAATATTCGGATTGATTTCTGTTGGAGGGGTCGGCACCTCCTGTATCTGTTTCCAGTAAACAGAAAGAGGGGTATCCCCGATAAAAGGGACCGTTCCAGTGACCATCTGGTAGACCAATATACCCAGGGCATAAATATCGCTACTGGTTGTAGCCGGACCCGAGGAGAGTTCTGGTGACATATACTCCGGTGTTCCCAGTAAAGAGCCAAACTGGGTGAGATCGCTGCCTCCCTCAATGACCTTTGCCAGGCCAAAGTCAGCCAGATAAATGTAATGGTCATCGCGCAATAAAATATTGGAAGGTTTGATATCTCTGTGGATAATCCCCTGTTGATGCGCGAAATCCAGCGCACTGGCAATCTGTTCAAGGAGCTCTGCAACGTGCTCTATCGGCAATGGCCCCTGGGCGATAAGATCACGAAGTGTGCCATGTTCAATATAGGGCATCACAAGATAATGGTACATATCCTGCTCGCCATAATCGAAGGCCGGCAGGATATGATCATGTGTTAGCCGTCCAATTGCTTCAGCCTCACGACGAAAACGCTCAATGTATTCAGTTTGGCCATTGACCACAACTTTAACCGCCACGTGGCGATGCATCTGTTCATCATATGCCAGGTAGACCTCTGACATGCCGCCACGACCCAGGCGCTCTGTTATCTGGTAGCGGCCAAGGGTCGTTCCTTGGAGTCCCGACATAACTTTCTGTCCTTTTTCTTTCTGTCTCTGCTTCAAGCACTTGTGAAGTGTCTCGCAGCATGACGTGCGATATATAGCATGCCGTCCATATATATTCCCTTTGGCTTCAACGCTAAAATCTCATCATCGCGTTTACTATCTTAAGCACATTCTTAAACGTATTCAGTCAGCGAAGCGAATAGCTTGCGAAGCGAATGGCTGGCCCTGCTATTTTAGCACAGCAGAGATTGGAAGATGAACGGCCATAAAATGTGTTAAATGTCTGTTTATCTATTATTTTGACGTAAGATACACATGGTTTATTTAAGTATATTTAGTATACGCACCTAAGTCCTAAAGCATATACATGCGCTCAGATAGAGCCTTTAAGACCCAGGCAAATGGGCTATTCGTGGCAAAAAAGAGGAATGAGCTTTAGTGGTGATGATGACCCTGCCCATTGCCGTTTCCGTTTCCGTTGCCATTTTTATTAGAGTATCCTGTATTTTGTTGTGGGGTGGTCTGTATCCCTGAGGCAACCCTGAGTTTTGGAGTGATGGGCGGCTTTGGATGAGGCGTTGCTGTTGGCGTTACGACCTGGGCTTTACCTGTTGGATGCATGATCGAGAGAGCTGTAACCGCTCCAGCAGACCTTGCATTGGTCTCATTATTACCCATACCAAATCCGATCCCTGCCGGGATAAACATTAGCGCTGCGACTGCTGCACAAATGACGATGTATCTTTTAATGTGCTCTACGGGCGTCACTGTGGCAGTGTGTTTAACAGGTATGATCGCCTGTTTCGCAAAGAAGCCCGTAAGGTTTGCCAGTGAAAGGGTTTTTCTTTCCTGGGCCTGTCTTAAGCGAGCCGCCATATATGCTGGAAGTTGAGGGTTTGGGGCATTTAAGACCCCGCCTGTTTGTTGTTCTGTGATGATGTTGGTGATATCAAGGGCGCTCTGATAAAATTCTGCCATTTCAACCGCGCTGGCAAAACGATCGGCCGGGTCTTTTTCGATGGCGCAGAGAATAACTTCCTCAATATTCATCGGAATTGCTGGATTTATCGAAGCTGGCCGGGTTGGCTGCTCGTTAATATGTTTCATATAGATACTGAAAGGAGTTGAGCCGGTATAAGGTGTGCGGCCAGACAACATCTGGTAGAGTAAGATTCCCAGTGCGTAAATATCGCAGCTTGCCGTGGCAGGTTGACTTGAAAGTTCCGGAGCCATATATTCTGGCGTTCCCATCAAGTAACCGGTCTGTGTAATGAAGCTCTCTTCGCTATCCAATTTGGCGAGACCAAAATCGGCTAAGTAGGCATGATTCTCATCGCGCAGCAGGATATTTGCTGGTTTAAGGTCGCGATGGATGTAGCCGTTGTCGTGAGCATGTTGCAAGGCGGAAGCAATCTGTGTGAGGTATAGACCAGCCTGTTCCAGTGAGATAGATCCTTCCAATAGAATTTCTCGCAGGCTTCCATACTTTGTATAAGGCATAACCATATAGATCCAGTGGTCTGCCTCACCGCAATCCAAAACGGGTAAAATATGTTCGTGATGAAGCGTGCTCAGGGCTGTTATTTCGCGTCTGAAACGTTCCGCGTGTTCAGATGCGTGCATATTAACTACCTTTATGGCGACCTCGCGCTGCATTTCTTCGTCATTTGCCAGGTAGACGGCGGACATCCCGCCTATCCCTAGCAGTCGCACAAGTTGGTAGCGCCCCAGTTTTGTGCCTTCTAATTTTTGCATATAGCCCAATTTCTTACTTGATTATAACAGCTCGTCTACTCGTATGATGTTAAAATATGTTTATCCGGATGTATTGAGGCAGTGGAAAAATGTGTCCGGCATATGGATGCACTTGAATAATTGTTTATTTATTTCCCTGAAATATACACGCTTGAACTTCTATTTTTGTCTCACCTATTAAGCAGTATAATGCAAGCAATGAGTATATGTAATAGGGGATTACTACTTATTGCAGAGCTTAAAGGACGTTTAAGGCTTTGTTTTATGGTACAATTGTGCCTGAAATCAAGGCTAAGGAGCTAACTATGAGGCAATGAATATACAGGGTTTTCTAAGTCAATTCTAATATTAGGGGTAGCTAAAAGGCCCATAGATTGCCCGGATTTATTGATTTTAATTGTAGAGGTAGCAGCCAACGAATTGCCTTTAAATAATGAACGAGGAAGATAGGATGAAAGATCGTCTGGTCTATTCAACAGATAGTGGGCGTGTAACGACCTGCCCCAATTGCAATTTACCGTTTAAACAATGCCGTTGTGATCGGCCCCAACAGGCGACCTCAAAAAAGAGTGATGGGATCGTACGTATTATGCGTGACCGAAAGGGGCGAGGTGGGAAGACTGTGACAGTGATTACCGGCGTTCAAGGTAGTGATGAGGAGCGTACCAGCCTGGCGCAGCAGCTCAAAAAGCTGTGCGGCACTGGTGGAACGGTGAAGGATGGTCTGATTGAGATTCAAGGTGATCACTGCGATAAGATTCAGACCAAACTAAGCGACCTGGGCTATAAAGTCAAGCGTGCCGGTGGCTGATATACGGAGCAATAGGGTTGCCAATGGGCTTCGCCCCTTGCCTGAGTCCAGTGCTGTGCCTTGGTTATCCCCCTCATCCCAACGAGCCAGTAGGGTGCAGCGCAGCGTGCTCTCCACAAAGCAATCCACCGTGCTACACCAAGCCGTTCCTGTCGTGGGAACCAGCTTGCCAAGCCAGTCAAACTTCTCTTTTCCCAGCGGGCGCACCTTGCCACCCAGATTGATGCGCAAAAACGGATGCCAGCCCAATGCCACCAGATGACGGTAGAGCCACAGTGTATACAATCCGCTTGCTCACGATCCAACACAACAGGGGTGCAAAGCATCGTGTCACGTCCACCTCCTGTCGATGCGTGCCTTTTTTACCCTTGGCATCGTAGCACCACTCGCGCAATTGTTGGCGCACCGTCGATGTCGAGGGTCCCAGTAAGTCAGCCAGTAAAGCCACGACACTACTGATCCCGCATGACCTGGCTAAGACCATCCCATAACTTCATAACGCCAACACATGTGCTTGAGGCCGACTCAAGTGAGGCAATTGCCTTGATACAGTACGTTCCCACTGCGATACTGCTTCTCGACAGAACATCTCTTTGCTCCAATACAAGGTAAAATGGAGGCTGATGTGTCATAGCATCTGTTACAAAAAGCGGTAGAAAGAGGAATACTGGTAGCTTCCCGCTTCTGAGAGACATTTTCTGGCTGGAGGTTATTGCGCACGAAAGCGAAACAGGCAAGTCACCCCAACAAAAACAATCAGCATGCCACTTCCCATGATCCCAGTGGAAACTGGAAAGATGAGGTAAACGAGTGAAGCACTCAGTGAGCCAAGCGTGAGTCCAAGATTCCCAATGGTCCTTCGTAAACTGTAGATCTTTCCCACATGTTCGAGAGGAAAATCAGTCTGGATCATCGTTGCCAATGTCAGATCACCCAGCGCGCCACCAACAGCGCTGAGGAACATACTCCCAATAGCTAAAAGGCTCGAAGAAGTGAGAGCAAGCATGACAAATCCCCCTCCCTGAAGTATTTTGCCAACATACATGCTCATCAATGGCCACCGTTTCCCAAGTGTGCCCAGAAAGAGACTCACCACATTGCCCAATCCGTAGGCACTGAACATCACCCCTAAAAGAGCTGGGTTGCTGTGCAGAATGTGTTGCGTCCATAAAGGTACACCAATGGTGTAGGCAACACTCCAGGCCATATTGATGATCCCAAGGGAAAGAATAGCCCAGAAAAATGCTCGATGTTTGAGCGCTAATGCATATCCAGTGCCAATGTCGTGAAGAAAATCAAGAAGCACATACTGGTGCTGACGCTCTTGTTCCTGTGAGAGAGGAAACTGGTTCGACTCCGGCGATCCTCGTCGTGAGCCAGAAGTGAGGCGAGTACCAAGCAAGCACAAGGCCAAGGCAGAAACACCAAAACTGACCGCATCAAGGGTAAAAAAATGGACAAACGGAAGGAACAAGAGGAGGAGTCCTGTCAACCCAGGACCCATCACACGAGCAAAGCGGCTGGTGGTGTCCATGACCCCATTGAGGTTATAGAGTGTTTTCGAATCACGAGCGAGGATGGGAAGGCTCACTTGCAGTGCGGGATCAAACAGCGTTCCAAGCAGATCCACCACCAGAATGATTGCGACGAGAAACCATACCTGAAGCCCTTGTATCCATATCAGAAGAGGAAGTAGACCGACAAATACGCCCCGCGCTACATCAATCCCAATCAAAAGCACTCGTCGATTCCAACGATCAGC